>JANOLY010000300.1:0-18904 GCA_031420055.1 Burkholderiales bacterium
TAGCCGAGTAGCTAAGTGCGGAAGAGATAACCGCTGAAAGCATCTAAGCGGGAAACTCGTCTCAAGATGAGTCTTGCCGGGGCCTTGAGCCCCCTGAAGAGTCGTTCGAGACCAGGACGTTGATAGGCCGGGTGTGGAAGCTGAGTAATCAGTTAAGCTGACCGGTACTAATTGCTCGTGAGGCTTGACCCTATAACTTTGACGATATGAATCGTCTTTGATTTCAGCTTATGCCAATTGGTACGCAATCTGCTAATTTGACTCTATGAATTTACCGCGGCGTCTAAATGACGACGTGGTTACCAGTCAAGCCTGATGACCATAGCGAGGTGGTCCCACTCCTTCCCATCCCGAACAGGACAGTGAAACGCCTTTGCGCCGATGATAGTGCGGGTTCCCGTGTGAAAGTAGGACATTGTCAGGCTATTTATTTGGATAGGCCCGGTCTCACGACCGGGCCTTTTCTTTTTTCAGCCGCCACTACGCTGCGCTGCGAAGCTCGCGGCGAAGTATCTTGCCGACGTTGCTCTTGGGCAGGTCATCGCGAAATTCGATGTACTTGGGGCGCTTGTACGCGGTGAAGTTGTCCCGGCAGTACGACACCAAATCGTCTTCCGAGATCGTTGGGTCAGCTTTCACGACATACAGCTTGACCGCTTCACCCGACTTTGCATCGGCGATACCCACTGCAGCACATTCGAGCACACCCGGGTGCATGTTCACCACCTGCTCGATCTCGTTCGGGTACACGTTGAATCCGGACACCAGGATCATGTCTTTTTTGCGGTCGACGATGCGGACGTAGCCGCGGTTGTCCATGACGCCGACATCGCCCGACTTGAAGTAGCCGTCGTCGGTCATGACTTTGGCCGTTTCGTCAGGGCGATTCCAGTAACCGGCCATGACTTGCGGTCCTCGTATGCAAATCTCTCCGGGCGAGCCGCATTCGACATCGTCGCCATTGTCGTCACGGATTGCAATCTCTGTCGATGGAATGGGCAAACCGATGGTGCCAGTGAATTCGCGAATGTCCAGGCGGTTGGAGGTCACAACGGGTGAAGTCTCCGACAAGCCATAGCCCTCGACAACCGGACAGCCAGTAATTTTCAGCCAGCGCTCGGCGGTGGCCTGCTGAACGGCCATGCCTCCGCCGTTGGACACCACCAGACCTGAGAAGTCGAGTCGGGCGAATTCGGGCTCGTTGGCCAATGCATTGAACAGCGTGTTCACCGCCGGGAACATGTTTACGCGGTGCTTTCCCAGCGTTCGAATGAAGCCCGGAATATCACGTGGGTTCGGAATGAGCAGATTCATGGCGCCAAAATGGGCGCCCATCAACGCGCAAATGGTCAACGCGAAGATGTGATACAGCGGCAAGGCGCAAACGATGATCAGCTGTTGATGCCCGACCTTGTCGAGCATGGGCTTGAACCAGGCCTCGCATTGCATGATGTTGGCGACCACGTTGCTGTGCAGCAGCACCGCTCCCTTGCTGACTCCGGTCGTGCCGCCGGTGTACTGCAAAAACGCCACGTCGTCGGGTTTGATGTCCACACGCCGCAGGCTTCTGCTGTGGCCCTGACTCAAGGCGACGTTGAACCGCGTCACCGTGTTACCACCCCCGAGCGGGAGGCTGAACTCGGGCACCATGCCGCGCACATGGCGGACTGCAAAGTTGACGATGCGACCACGCCAAAACCCCAACAGGTCGCCGATCGATGCCAGCACCACGTGTTTGACCTCGGTGCGCTCGATCGCCTCTTCCAGCGTCAGCGCAAAGTTCTCGAGCACCACTGCGACCTGGGCGCCGCTGTCCTTCAGCTGGTGTTGAAGCTCGCGCGCTGTGTACAGCGGGTTCACGTTGACGACCACGTAGCCGGCGCGCAGCACCGCGGCTATGGCCACAAGATACTGTGGGACATTGGGCATCATCAACGCCACCCGACTGCCTTGTGCGAGCCCCAGCGATTGCAGCCATGCCCCCAAGGACTCTGACAGGTCGCCCACATCGCGAAAACGCAGCCGTGTGTCCATGCAATCCAGGGCGTGGCGCGGACCAAACCGGCGAAAGCTGTCTTCGAGAAGTTCTGCCAGGTTGCGGTAGGCGTCTACACGAGCCTGTGCCGGCACGTCGGGAGGATAGTGGTCTAGCCAAGGGGCTTGCAAGGGGCGTCCTGTCGGCAGAGTAAAGCTCGATCGTCATCGCGGACTGCAACCGGGGCTACGGTAGTTGTCCTATGCGGGCGCTGCTTCGGGCGGCGTGAACGTGGTGGTCGCAGAAAACAGTTGCGCCGCCAGCGCCTGCTCGCGCTCGGCAATGGTTCGCAGGAAGAGTTCCGCGCCGCGCATCTCGCGAAAAGTGTCAAAGCCGGTTTCAAGGAAGCGCTGCAGTGCGCCCAGGCCGGCCGCGGTGGCGGGGCCACGCATCAGGCGAAGGCTGTGGCGGAGCAGGGTTCGACCGGTGTAGCGCTCCAGGCCGGAGCCGACCGCCAGCATCAGTGCGATCTGCCGCTCCCGGTCGGGCGCGCGGCCGACCTTGCGCCACGCCTGGGCATAGGCGCTGGCGTTGAGCGCATCTGCCGCGATAGCCCGGCCCATCGCCGTGTCCAGGCCCTCGGACAGCGCATGCAGCTCGGCCAGATTCGCCACCGTACTCACGATCTCCGGCGGAAATACTCGCACGAGCGCTGGCACCACGCGGGCGAACTGGTCGTCGCGGGCGGTGAAGTCGGTCGGGCCGTACAGATCTTCGAGAAAGAATCGCGCTGCCCTGGCATAGCGCGGCTGTGCCAGCAGGTCGGCATAGCTGTTCTCGAAGCGCGCATGCTGGAAGCGTTTGATCTCCCGCACGCATGCTCCCAGGGCCGCATCGGCAGCGCATGCGCGGCGCTCTGCAGCCACGGCATCCAGATGGCCAAGAATGGCCCGGCTCTGGGCGTTCATGGTCAGTCCCGGGTGGTGTGCATGTGCGGTGTGTTCATGTCATCGCGCTAGTGATCCGACCCTAAGGACCGGCGCAGCAATGATGCAACACTGCCGGACATGCAATGCCGTACCTTGCTTCAACTCGATGTCGCCGGTGATGTGATGGTGTCGCTGACCGGGCCAAGCTGCTCGCCGGTCAAGACGTGCGCCTGACGTGAACGGCGGCATGCTGGCGCGGCTGCAGCAGTTCACCACGCTGGGCGCGCTGCTACTGGCACTGCTGTGGGCAGTGGGCTGCTGGCGCAGCGGGCATCCCGGGTGGGCGGTGGCGGGGGCGCTGTTCATCGTCGGGGGCTACGCGCTCGTATTGGGCCTGGAGTTCGTGCTGCTGGCCCAACTGCATGGCAACGCCCCCACACCGCGAGCAAGCGCACGGCAGTTGTGGCGGGCGTGGTGGGGCGAGGTATTGGCCGCACCTGCTGTGTTCTGCTGGCGCCAGCCCTTTGCCAGCGGGGCCTTTGCCGACCACCTGCCGGCGCACGCCACTGGGCGCCGCGGTGTGTTGCTGGTGCACGGATTTGTCTGCAACCGCGGCGTGTGGAACCGGTGGCTGGCCCGCCTGATAACGGCGGACATCCCGGTGGTGGTGGTGAACCTGGAGCCGGTGTTCGGCTCCATCGACGGGTACATCGCCGGCGTTGAAGACGCGGTGTGCCGGCTGGAACGCTGCACCGGCCTGGCCCCCGTCATCGTGGCCCACAGCATGGGCGGGCTGGCGGTGCGCCGTTGGTGGGCCGAGCGTGCGGACGCGGACCGCGTGCACCGGCTCATCACCCTGGGCACGCCGCACCAGGGCACCTGGCTGGCGCGCTTTGCGCTGGCAGGCAACGCGCGCCAGCTGCGGCCCGGGTCGGCCTGGCTGCGCACCCTGTCGGCGCGCGAACCGCCGGGCCGCAGTGGCGGTGTGACGTGTTTCTTCAGCCATTGCGACAACATCATCTTCCCGCCGCGGCACGCGGTCATGCCAGGTGCAGATGAGCAACATCTGCCGGGTGTGGCGCACGTGCACATGATCGACCACGCCGCACCCTGGCGCGAGTTGCATCGCTGGCTGGCGCTGCGCTGAGTCATCGCCGACGGGCCGCAGCGGTAGTTCAGCGCGCTCGGCGCATGCACCTGGCCGCCCAGGCGCTGGCCGGGCGGCGAGAATCGCGGCCATGCTTGAATGGATCAACACCCTGTCGACCTGGTTGCAGACCTGGATGAGCGCCGACGCCGGACTGTGGGGTCTGTTCTTCTCGGCCTTTCTGTCGGCCACCATCTTGCCGGGCTCCAGCGAGGTGGTCATGACGGCGCTGGTCACGGCCTACCCCGCGTTGGCCTGGTCGGCGTTTGGCGTGGCCGTGGCCGGCAACTTGTGCGGCTGCTTGCTGACCTACTTCATGGGCTTGGGCGGGCGCCAGGGGTACGAACGTTTGCAGCGCGTCAAGGTCGACCAGGAAGGCGCGCAGGTGCAGCGCCTGCGCCGTTGGGGCCCGCCGGCGCTGGTGCTGTCGTTTTTGCCCCTGGTGGGAGATGCCCTGGTGCTGGCAGCGGGCTGGCTGAAGCTGCCGTTCTGGCAAAGCATGTTTTGGATCGCCCTGGGCAAGGGTGCCCGCTACTTGCTGCTGGTGCTGGGCTTGCTGGGCGTGTTGTCGCTGGCCTGATTGACCCGTGAACGCCTGACGATGGTCAGGCCCGCATCGACATCATCATCCGCGTAGCCTTGGGCGCCGGCCGACCGGTGTCCTTGGCCAAGTGCACCATGGCGTCGTTGGCGTTGTTGGTGTC
The DNA here is from genome assembly GCA_031420055.1 of Burkholderiales bacterium. GTDB lineage: Bacteria > Pseudomonadota > Gammaproteobacteria > Burkholderiales > Burkholderiaceae_C > Rubrivivax. The sequence continues at coordinate 4,756 of JANOLY010000300.1, forward strand.
GACATTGACCTGACACGACTGCACCCAGCGAAACCATTTCACAGACCGCAACGCGCCGAACCGGTCACGGTATGCCGTGTCAGTCCGTGTCGATGTTGCGCAGCAGGCACAAGGTGTGCTCGGGTGTTAACTGCAGCAGCTCGCCAATCCCGCACAGGTCGTCCGGTAAAGCTGGGTCGTCCCAACCGCGGGCGCTGTGGCGCGCGACGCGGATGGCCAGGTTCACGTTGCGCATCTGGCCGTTGGCGGCCAGGGCGTGGTCGTTGCTGATTTGCACCAGCAGCGCGGGCAGCCGCCAGGCCTTCATCAATGCATGTTGCAGATCGGTCAGCTCGATGTTCAGCACTTCGCGTTGCACGACGGCCGAGCGCAGGGTCGGGTCGACCTGCTGCCGGCGCGCGATCTCCAAAGCCAGCATGGGTGCGCGCAGCCACAACAGCAGCTCGGCAAAGTCGTGCAGTAGCGTGGCCTCGTGGATGACGGTGGCGTCGTGGTCCATGCGGTGCACGGCGAATCCGATGGCAAAGCGCGCGGCGCGGTGCGAGCGTTGCAACACACGCTGGAATCCCGCCAGCGCCAGCGGCTGGCCCGCCAGCATTTGCTCGACCGTGTCCTGCGGGCCGAAAGCCCGGAAGAACGGCGCGATGCCCAGCATGACCAGCGCTTCGGTCACCGTCTCGGTGTCACTGCCTTCGCGGCCGCGGCGCAAGAGCGCCACATGCGACAGCAGCTTGAGGATCATCAACGGGTCGGTGGACAAGGTCTGCGCCAGCAGGTGCGCGTCGACCTGGTCTTCCGCGGGGCGCCACTCCTCAATCTCGTTGGCACTGTTGGCCAGCACCGGCAAGGCCGACACGTCGAAGCACGCAACCCAGCCCGCCAGGTCGCGGGGCGCGCGGGTGATGAAGTCTTGGGGCTCGGTCATGGCGCAGCAGGTCGCTTCGATTCGTTCCTGCTTATCGGCCGTGTGGGCAGGCAGCTTGAACCACGGCTTGGAACCACGCAAGAGTGAGTGGGCTCCCCCCCGGACGGTCTTGCCGTCGCGGCGGGAGCCCCGTGGCATCACAGGCGGGTGACGCCTTCGATGCGACCGACCAGCCGGCCATTGACGTACAGCGCACCCTCGGGCGCGCCGGCTTCGGCGTGGAACTCCACCATGGGGTGGGCCCACAGCGCCTCAGTGCGCGGCTCGGCCGCCAGGCGGTGCGCGGTCCTGTCGAGCAAGGCGCCCAGGGCGCGAAGCAAGGCAGCGGCCACATCGCGCAGCCTTTGGTCCAGGGCGTGGCGGGGCGGGGCGGTTATCCAGTGCAAGTCTTTCATCAACATGATGGGTCTCCTGGGCCGGGTCCACCCCCCGTGTTGTGCAGGGGGTCACCAGCGGGTGGTGTTCAAGGGCTGTGTCGCAAACGTTCGACTTCTTGGCGCAAGGCGCGCGCGGCCTGTTGTCGTGCGGCGCCGCCACCGCTGCGGTGGCTGCCGGCCACGCGCCGTAGGCTGGCGGCGACGAAGGGGTTGCGCGGCTTCAAGGTCTTGAGGGTCAGCTTCATCGAGGTCTCCTGGTGGTGGGTGGGCGGCAAAAAGTGAAACGGCCCGGGTTGCTGGTGCAACCCGGGCCGTGATGAGCGCTGGCCGTGCCCGTTACGCGGGCCTGGCCGTCAACTCGTCACCACCCCGGGCGGGGCAGCTGCAAAGCGCGCACCGCACTCCTTTGCGTCACCCATGCCAGGCAGCGCCGCGATGCGGCAGGCCGGCAGGTTGTTGGGGGACATCAAAAGGAACATGGGGCTCCGGGGTCAGGGCGGATGGGCTGTGAGCGGCTTGTTGCCAAGGGGTGCCACAGGCTTGCGCAAATGATAAACATGCAGTTATCACTGCGCAAGCGGCATTTGCACATCGCGTGTGCAATCTGAAAACAGTTACAGCGCTGGGCCTGCCTGTCGCTGCCGCGCCAAGGCCACGAACCAGCCCACACTGGCCGAATTGGCCATGGCATCCGGGTTCAGTACCTTCGAAGGTTCAGCCCCCATCAGCAGCTTCTTCACAGGCAGCTCCATCTTCTTGCCCGACAAGGTGCGTGGAATCGCTTCCACCTGAAAGACATCGCTCGGCACATGGCGCGGTGACAGCGCTTGCTTGATGGCCAAACGCAGGCGTTGCTCAAGGGCTGCGTCCAGCACGAGGCCCTCGCGCAGCACCACGAACAACGGCATCCAGCTCTCGCGGCCCAGGTACTCCAGGTCCACGACCAGGCTGTCCAGCACCTCGGGCTGGGCTTCCACGGCGCGGTACAGCTCTGAGGTGCCCATGCGCACGCCATGGCGGTTGATGGTGGCGTCGCTGCGACCGTAGATGACGGCGCCACCGCGCGGTGTGATGCGTATCCAGTCGCCATGGCGCCAAACCGCAGGTTTTCCGTTGCCGCCGGGGTACATGTCGAAGTAGCTGTCGGTGTAGCGACGCCCGCCTTCGTCGTTCCAGAAGTACAGCGGCATGGAAGGCATGGCCCGTGTGCACACCAACTCACCGACTTCATCGATCAGCTCGCGGCCGTCCTCGCTGTACGCCGCCACCGCCGCGCCCAGGCAACGCGCTTGCATCTCGCCCTTCACCACGGGCAGCGTGCGCACGCCGGCCACAAAGGCGCCAACGAAGTCGGTGCCGCCGCTGACGGGGTTGAGCCAGATGTCTGCACCGTTCACCTTGGGGCAGTGGTCCCAGATCCACTGGTAGCACTCGTCAGACAAGGGGCTGCCGGTGCTGCCGATGGCGTGCAGCTGCGACAAGTCGCCCTGCGCTTGGGGCACCACGCCGGCCTTAAGGCAACTGGCGAAGAATGCGGCGCCGGCGCCGAACCAGGTCACACCGGCCTTGGCTGCAAAGCGCCAGAGCACGCCCCAGTCGGGCGCTCTCCCGGTCGATGACACCGGGCCACCGGGGTTGCCGTCGAAGATGCAGATGGTGGTGCCACCCAGCAAGGCGCCGACCTGCACGTTCCACATCACCCAGCCGGTGCTGCTGAACCAGTGAAAGCGCTCGCCGCTGCCCAGCGAGGGCGCGATGTCGTTGTGCAGTGCGCTGCCTTTGAGCAGCTCGAGCATGATGCCGCCATGCCCGTGCACGATGGCTTTGGGCAGGCCCGTGGTGCCGCTGCTGTACACGACCCACAGCGGGTGGTCGAAAGGCAGCCACAGCGGCTGCCAGGGGCCGGGGTCGCCGGCGGTCCAGTCCGCGAAGGCGTGCGTAACCAGGCCAGCGCGGGCGAAGTCTTGGTGTTGGGCCGTCGTGTCCACATCGGCCAGCAGCACCAGGTGCTGCACGCTGGGCAGTTGCGCCAGCACCTCATGCAGCACGGGTCTGCGGTCGTGCGTGACGCCGCCCCAGACCTGGCCATCCACGGCGACAAGCACCTTGGGCTCGATCTGGCGGAAGCGGTCGAGCACGGCCATGGGGCCCATGTCGGGGCTGCACACGCTCCAGATCGCGCCGACGCTGGCGCAAGCCAGAAAGGCCACCACCGTGTGTGGTGTGTTGGGCAAGTAGGCACAGACACGATCGCCAGGCAGCACACCGGCGCTGCGCAGGCGCGCAGCAAAACAGCCGACCTGACGCGTCAACTCGGGCCAGCTCATCTCGACCGGCGAGGGCAGTCGTTCGTTCTGGAACACGATGGCCGGGTGGCCAGCGGCGTGCGCAGCCTGGGCATGGCGCAGCGCCTGCCGCGTGTAGTTGACCTGCGCACCCGGAAACCAGCGCGCCCCGGGCATGACGGCGTTCCCCAGCACTGCACGGTGCGGTGTGGGCGACTCGATGTCGAAGCAGTCCCACAGGCTTTGCCAGAAGCCGGGCAGGTCGCTGGTGCTCCAACGCCAGAGTGCGTCATAACTGTCGAAGTGCTGGCCACGTTCACGCGCCAGCCAATCGGTGTAGACCGTGATGCGTGCTGGGCGCACCTGGCCCGTGGCCAGCCCTGACGGGGGTGACATGTTCACGGCCTCACTTCTTGCGTTTGAGAGGGGCCACGCCTTGCTGCGTACGTTGCCAAAGCGCCATGGCATCGTCTGCATGCGTTGGCGGGGTGGGCCTGGGCGTGCCCTTGGATGCGGCCAAAGGCGCGGCCACGGGCGCCGGCACGGCCTGCGGCACCAGCACTTCACCCAGCAGGTCCAGCAGCCTTGTGCGCGCGCGTTGCGGGTGGCGGCGGTAGTAGGTGAGCACCAGGCCGACGATGAAGCGTTCGTCATCGTCACGGGGTGCGGACTCGTTGTCGCCCGCCGGCGTCGCTGTTGCGGCCGGTGGTTTCGCGCCCGGCGCGACGGCGTCAGCGCCGTGGGGCAGGTCCATCCAGCCCGCCGGCTTGTGGCACAACTGCTCGAACTGCCGCGCCAGCCGCTCGCCGATCTGGCGTGAACGCCCTTTTATCTGGCTCCAGTAGCTGGGCTGGATCTGCACCCGCTCGGCAAAGCGCCTCTCCAGGCCGCGCAAGGTGGCTGCGTCGGCATGCTTGGCGGTGGCGCGTACAAACTCCTCGAACAATGCCAGCGCGTTGTCAAAGCGCACCTGGGCAAGGTCGATGGGGCCGGGTCGCATGGGGCCTGATGATAAAGCGGCCTTGCCCCAACAGGCCGCCCCCGAGCGCGGAGGCCCGCCCGTGCGAGGCAGGCGGGCAGCCGCGCCGTCAGGCGTCGCGCCGCGACTCGATCTTGGGCGCCGTCTTCAAGCTCCACACCATGGTGATGGCCAGGATGGCAACCACCACCCCCAGCGAGATGCCCACCGGAATCTTGAAGATGTCGATCAGCATCATCTTGGTGCCGATGAACACCAGCACCACGGCCAGGCCGTAGCTCAGCAGGTGGAACTTGGTGGCCACGGCGGCGAGCAGGAAGTACATCGCGCGCAAGCCCAGGATGGCGAAGATGTTGGACGTGAGCACGATGAAGGGGTCCATCGTGATGGCGAAGATGGCCGGGATGGAATCCACCGCAAAGATCACGTCGGTCAGGCCCACCAGCGCAATCACCAGCATCAAGGGCGTGGCGATCTTCTTGCCGTTTTCGATGGTGAAGAACTTTTCGCCGTCGAAGTTCTTGCTCACCGGCAGGTAGCGGCGCAGCAACCTGAGCGCGGGGTTGCTCTCCAGGTCGGGCTCTTTGCCGGCGGCCCACCACATCTTCACGCCGGTGAGGAAGAGGAATGCGCCGAAGAGGTACAGCACCCAATGGAAGTGCGCGATCAGCCACGAGCCGAGCAGGATCATCACCGTGCGCAGCACGATGGCGCCAATGATGCCGATCATCAGCACCCGCTTTTGAAAGTCGGGCGGCACCGCGAAGTAGGTGAAGATCATCAGGAAGACAAAGATGTTGTCCACCGCCAGGCTCTTCTCGATGAGGTAGCCGGTCAGGAATTCGAGCGACTTGGTGTTCGCCAGTTCCATGCCGTGGTCCTGGTACACGGCCCACCAGAACAGTCCATTGAAGGCAAAGCTCAAGGCCACCCAGACGAGCGACCAGTTGATGGCCGCCCTCACGGAGACCGACTGCGGGCCCTGCTTTTTGAGCACGACGAAGTCGACAAACAGCGCAGCGATGACTGACGCGACGAAGAATATCCACAGCCACAGCGGCGCGATGGTGTCCATGGACACTCCTGGAAAAGGTCCCCACGCTGGGGGTGGTTGAGGTTCGCGCCGAAAGGTCTTGCGGGAGAGGATGCACACCCCCCCCTGCGGGCCCGGAAGCCAGTGCAGCCCTTGCGGCTGCGGCTTCGTATTGACGGGCTTCGCGGCTTGGCGCATGAACTGCGCGTTGCCTGGCTACTCCCCTCTCAGCGAGCGCGATGCTATCCCGTGCGCCCTGTCCCCGTCCTGGCCGGGGACTTGGCTGGTGGGTCGGCTGTGCGATGTTGCACTACTCGTCGTCGTGGCCGCGGAACTGGCTGACGAGCTGCTGCTGCACTGCCGGCGGCACGGCTTCGTAATGAGAAAGCAGGGTGCTGTAGCGCCCCTGCCCGCTGGTCATGGCATTCAGCCGCGACTGGTAGCCCGACAGCTCTGACATCGGCACCTGCCCGCGCACCACCACCTGTCCCGTGGCGCCGTTGGAGGTGCCCGTCACCAGGCCACGCTTGGCCGACAAGTCGCCGGTGATGTCGCCCATGGCAGCGTCGCTGGCGCTGATCTCGATGTTCACGATGGGCTCCAGCACCAGCGGTCGCGCATCGCGGATGGCGGCCAGAAAGGCCTTGCGCCCGGCAGTGGCGAAGGCGATGTCCTTGCTGTCCACGCTGTGGTGCTTGCCGTCGTGCACGATGACTCGCAGGTCCACCACCGGATAGCCGGCGATGGCGCCTTGCGCCAGCACTTCGCGCACGCCCTTTTCCACCGCCGGGATGTATTGCGTCGGGATGTTGCCGCCCTTGACCTGGTCGACAAACTCGAATCCCGCGCCACGCGGCAGTGGCTCCACGCGCAGAAAGACCTCACCGAACTGGCCGGCGCCGCCGCTTTGCTTCTTGTGCCGGTGGTGGCCCGGAGCGGCGGCCGAGATCGTCTCGCGGTAGGCGATGCGCGGCGGGCGTGTGGTGACCTCGAAGCGGTGCACCTCGCGCAGCCGCTCCAGCAGCACCCGCAGGTGCAACTCGGACAGGCCGTAGTCGTTGGTCTGGTTGGTCACGGCCACTTGCTCGAGCTTCAGGCTGGGGTCTTCATCGACCAGCTTGGTCACGATCTCCCACATGCGCTGCTCGTCGCCATGGCGCTTGGGCTCGATAGCCAAGCCGTGCACGGGCTTGGGGAAGTCCAGGGGTGCGAGGTGGATGTGCTCGTCTTCGGCCGCGTCGTGCAGCACGGCGTCGAAGGCAATTTCGTCAACCTTGGCCACGGCCACGATGTCGCCGGGCAGCGCGCGCGAGACCTCGATGTGCTCCTTGCCCTGGAGCATGAACAAGTGGCCCACCTTGAACGGCTTGCGGCTATGGCCGATGTAGAGCAGGCTGCCCGGCGTGATGGTGCCCTGGTGCACGCGCATCACGCCCATGCGGCCCACATACGGGTCCACGGTGACCTTGAAAACATGCGCCAGCACGTGCAGCGACGGGTCGGGCACGGCGCGCACGGGCTGGGCGGCGGCGCCTTCGTGGCGCAGGAAGTCGGGCGGGTTGGCTTCACCCGGGTGGGGCAGCAGCTTGACGATCACGTCCAGCAACTCGGCCACACCGGCGCCGGTGCGCGCAGAGACAAAACACACTGGGATCAAGTGCCCCTCGCGCAGCGCTTGCTCCAGCGGGGCGTGCAGTTCGGTTGCGTCAACATCGCCGTCGTTCAAGTAGCGTTCGACCAGCGCACCGTCGACCTCGACCACCTGCTCGACCAGGGCGCGGTGGGCGTCGGCGACCGAGCCGAAGTCGCTGTCGCCACTGCGGTTGAAGAAGCAGTCGACCACCCGCGTGCCAGCACCGGCGGGCAGGTTCACGGGCAGGCACTCGCGGCCGAACGCGGCCTGGATCTGCGCCAGCACGGCGGCCAGGTCGGCCCCCGGCGCGTCGATGCGGTTGACGATGATCAGTCGGTCCAAATGACGCGCCGCAGCGTAGTCCATCATGCGCCGCGCCATGGGCTCCACACCGGCCGTGGCGTTGATGACGATGGCCGCGGTCTCCACGGCTTCAAGCGCCGGCAGGCTCTGGCCCAGGAAGTCGGGGCTGCCGGGCGTGTCGATGAAGTGGACCCGGGTGCCGGCGTGCTGCAGGTGCATCACGGTGGCGTTCAGCGAGTGCAGCATGCGCCGCTCCAGCGGGTCGTGGTCGCTGACGGTGCTGCCACGCTCCAGCGTGCCCGCCGCGCCCAGCACGCCGGCCTTGACCAGCAGCGCTTCGGCCAGACTGGTCTTGCCCGCAGCCGCGGGCCCTACCAAGGCCAGTGTTCGCAAGGCCGCCACTGCCGCATTTGGCGGCGTGGCGGCCACGGGTGGGCTGCCGTTGGAAGGGCTGGGCATGGGCGGTCTCCTTCGACGCCCGCAGGCGCTGTTGATGGGCCTTGTTTGCGGGCAGGGTAAGCCAAGCCGGCGGCGCCGACAAGGGCTGGCCGGCCGCGCCTGCCGTGCTACCGTGCTGCGTGTTGCTGCCGGCCACTGCCCTTCCTGACGCGCCCGCACCCGCGCCGCGGCGCGTGCTGCCGCTGATCGTGCTGGCGCAGTTGCTGGGCACCTCGACCTGGTTCGCCGTCAACGCCGTGATGCCCGATCTGCAACGCCAATTCGGCTGGACCGCGGCGGCGGTTGGCTCGCTCACCTCGGCCCTGCAAGGAGGCTTCATCGCCGGCACCCTGGTCTTTGCACTTCTGGCGCTGGCCGACCGCTTCCCGGCGCGCCGTGTCTTCCTGCTCTGTGCCCTGTCGGCGGCCGCGTGCACGCTGGCCGCGAGTGCTTCGGCCGGTTCGTTGCCTGCGCTGCTGGCGTGGCGGACGCTGACCGGGTTCTTCCTGGCCGGCATCTATCCGGTGGGCATGAAGATCGCCGCGCAATGGTTCCCGCGGGGCCTGGGCGCTGCGCTGGGCTGGCTGGTGGGCGCGCTGGTGCTGGGCAGTGCCAGCCCGCATGGTTTGCGCGCCCTGGGCGCGGCCTGGCCGTGGCAGCAGGTGTTCATCGGCGTGGCGGCTGCCGTGGCGCTGGCCGGTGTGATCGTCATCACGCTCGTGCCCGAGCCGCCCGACGTGGCCCGGCAGCCCGGCGCGGCGCCCCTGCGGCTGTCGGCGCTGGCCAGCCTGTGGCGCAACCGCCGCGTGCGCGCCTCGGCCCTGGGCTACTTCGGCCACATGTGGGAGCTGTACACCGTGTGGGTGCTGCTGCCCTTTGTGCTGGCCACGCGGCTCAACACCAGCGCCGCGGTGTCGGGCTGGGCGTTTGCCGTGATCGCCGCTGGCGCCCTGGGCTGCGTGCTGGGCGGCGTACTGGCGCGCCGCCATGGCAGCGCGCATGTCGCCAGCACGCAGCTGGCCACAAGCGGCCTGTGCTGCCTGGCCGCGCCGTGGATGCTGCACGCGCCCTGGCCGCTGTTCATCGCCTGGTTGCTGCTGTGGGGCGTCACGGTGGCCGGCGACTCGCCGCAGTTCAGTGCGCTGACGGCCGCCAACGCGCCGCGTCAGGCCGTGGGCAGTGTGCTGACGCTGAGCAACAGCATCGGCTTCGCCATCTCGGCGCTGTCGATCGAACTCTTCGTGCGCCTGGCGCAGACCGTGCCGCTGGCCCAGCTGCTGCCCTGGCTGGCACTGGGGCCCTTGCTGGGCCTGCTGGCGATGCGCCCGCTGCTCGCCCGGCCGTAGCCGGGGCTCAAGCGACTACTGAAACGCCACCTCGGCAAAGCTGCGCAGCTTGCGGCTGTGCAGGCTGCCCGGGCGTTCCTGGCGCAGCAGTTCGATGGCGCGCATGCCGATACGCAGATGCTGGTCCACCCGTTCACGGTAGAAGTGGTTGGCCATGCCGGGCAGCTTGATCTCGCCGTGCAGTGGCTTGTCGCTCACGCATAACAAGGTTCCGTAGGGCACGCGGAAGCGAAAACCGTTGGCGGCGATGGTGGCGCTTTCCATGTCCAACGCCACGGCGCGGCTTTGGCTGAAGCGGCGTTCGGGGCCCGGGTGGGGCAACAGTTCCCAATTGCGGTTGTCGGTGCTGGCCACGGTGCCGGTGCGCAGAATCTTCTTCAGCTCGTAGCCCGACAGCTGGGTCACGTCGGCCACGGCCTGTTCCAGCGCCACCTGCACTTCGGCCAGCGCGGGGATGGGCACCCACAGCGGCAGTTCTTCGTCCAGCACATGGTCTTCGCGCATGTAGGCATGGGCCAGCACGTAGTCGCCCAACTGCTGGCTGTTGCGCAGGCCGGCGCAGTGGCCCAACATCAACCAGGCGTGCGGGCGCAGCACGGCGATGTGGTCGGTGATGGTCTTGGCATTGGCCGGACCGACGCCGATGTTGACCATGGTGATGCCCGAGCTGTCGCCCCGCACCAGGTGGTAGGCCGGCATCTGCGGCAAGCGCGGCGGCGCCAGGCCGAGCTCGTCGCCGGGTTGCGCAGGCAGGCCGGCGCGCCGCGTCACCACGTTGCCTGGCTCGACGAAGGCCAGGTACTCGCAGGCCGGGTCCGCCATCATCGTGTGGCCGAGTTTGATGAATTCGTCGATGTAGAACTGGTAGTTCGTGAACAGCACGAAGTTCTGAAAGTGGTCGGGCGCCGTGCCGGTGTAGTGGCGCAGGCGGTGCAGCGAGTAGTCCACGCGCGGCGCGGTGAACAGGCTCAGCGGCTGGGGCTCGCCAGCGCGCGGCTCGAAGCCGCCGTTGGCAATGCCGTCGTCCATGGCGGCAAGGTCGGGCAGGTCGAACAGGTCGCGCATGCGCAGCCGGCGCTCGGCCGACATCGAACCTTCCAGATGGTTGTTCTCGGCCAGCGAGAAGTGCACGGGGATGGGTTGCGCGCTGGTGCCCACCTCCAGCGTCACGCCGTGGTTTTTGATGAGCAGCCGGAACTGCTCGGCGTAGTAGTTGGCGTACAGGTCGGGGCGGGTCAGCGTGGTCTCGAAGGTGCCGGGCCCGGCCACGAAGCCGTAGCTCAGGCGCGAATCGGCACGCGCCACGGTGTCGGTGCGCACCCGCACGAAGGGGTAGCAGGCGCGCACCCGCTGGCCGTCGTCGGCACCGGCGACGAAGCGCTGCAAGCTGCTGCGCAGGTGCAGGGTGCTGCTGCTGTAAATGGCCTGCACCTGGGCCAGTGCCGAGGCCGGGTCGGTGAACCCGGTCGGGGCGACAAACGGGGGCTGTGAAGACATGGCGCGGGTCCATCGAATTGTTGTGTGCGGTCATTGTCGCCGCTGCCCGTCAGCGCCCAGACAATGGAACCCTGCCGCGGCGATCTGCGCCCCGGTGCACCGCGCAAGGGACCCTGTGAGCTCGCCCCCAACCCCGCAGCCTACGCCGACCAAGCCCACGCCCCAGGCCGGGGCCCACTGGCGGCTGCGCCTGTTCGGCGCGGTCGAGTTGCACGATGCGCTGGGCCGCCCGCAGCGGCTGCCCAGCCGCGCTGCCACGCTGCTGCTGGCGCGCCTGGCCTAGGGTGCCGGCAAAGACCACGCAGGTGAAGAGTTGATCGACCTGCTGTGGCCCGATGTGCCGCTGGACGTGGGCCGCAACCGCCTGCGCCAGGCCTTGTCCACGCTGCGCAGCGTGCTTGAGCCGCCGGGTGGCGCGGCGGTGCTGCTGGCCGACCGCCGTGGCGTGCGGCTGGTGGCGGGCAGCCTGGGCTGCGACGTGCCGGTCTTCAACGAGGCGCTGCGCCGCGGCGACGTGGCGGCCGCAGCCCGGGTCTATGGCGGCGATCTGCTGCCCGGCCACTACGACGAGTGGGTGCTTGACGAGCGCCGCCGACTCGCCGCCTTGGCCGATGGGCTGCAGGCCGCGGCCGACGAGCGCGCCGCCAACGTGCTGCCGGCGCTTGGCGCACCGCTGCACCGCCTGGCGCTGTACCTGACGCGCTGGCTGGGTTCAGACGCCGCTGGCGCTGCCCTGGCCGCGGCCGTGCAGCAGCAGCGCTGGCGCTGCTGGCGCTGCTGGCGCGCGGCGGCCCGTGTGCGGCGCAAGACGCCCGGCACGCTTCGATGCTGGCGGTGGTCGACTGGAGCTGGCAGCACCTGACGCCAGCGCGGCAAAGCGCGCTGACGCTGCTGTCGGCCTTTGACGGCGGCGCCACCCTGCAAGCCGTGTGCGCCCTGCTCGGCGGTGCCCCGCCCGACACGGCGGCGGCTTCGGACGACCTGGTGGCCATCTCGGTGGTCTATGTGCGCCAGGGCAGCAGCGGGCGCAGCCGCTACCACGCCTTCGAGCCGGTGCGCGAATTCGTGTGCTGAGCCGGCTGGACACCACGGCGCGCCCCGCCCCGCAGCAGCAGCAACTGCAGGCCATGCGGGCCTGGGCCCACGGGCTGGGCCACGCGCCGGCGCTGGATGCCTTTCGCGACGAGCTGCCCAACCTGCTGTCGGCCCTGGCCACCGCACAAAGCGGCGACCAGCCCGGCCTGGCATTGCAACTGGCGCTGGACGGCAAGGGCACCACCACCTTCGCTGCGGGCACCACGGTGCGCGGCCATAGCGGCACCATCGGCGGCGCGATCTTTGTGGACGGCACCCCGACGCTGGTCAACGACGGCACCTTCAACGCCGATGTGGCCGGAGGCACGATCAATATCAGCCGTACACCCTTGACCAACAACGGCCTCCTGCGCGCCCAGGCCGGCACGATGAACGCCTCGACGGCGCTGACCGGTACCGGTACGCCCCAAGTTGATGCCACGGGCGTCATGAACCTGGCCGCCGGCGCCAAGACACAGGGCACGCTGGTCATGGGCGCCACCGGCGCGGCGCTGAACCTGAACACCGGCAACCTCACCATCAGCAGCGACTACACCAACACGGGCGCTGACCCGTTCGGTGTGCAAGGGCAGATCAACGCCGTGGCCAACGTCATCAACCAGGCCAGCCCGCTCGTCAACACACCCGCCATCAACCTGGGTGCGGTGCGCGTGGGCGCCGCTGCACCCAACGGCACGGTGAGCGTGAGCAACGTGGCCACGGCACCGCCGCGGGCGGCGTTGAATGCGTCCATCGCGCCCACCACCGGGCCCATCACGGCCAGTGGCAGCTTCAGCTTGCTCAACCCGGGCGGCATCAACAACAGCAGCCTGGTGGTGGGCCTGAACACCGGTGTGGCCGGCAACTTCACCGGCGCCAACGCGGGCACGGCCACCATCAGCTTGGTGTCCGACGCCAACAACGTCGGCGGCTGCAGCCCCAATTGCCAGCTCAACCTGGCCTCGCAGGTGGTGAACGTGGAAGGCAAGGTCTACACCCAGGCGATTTCGCAGCTGGTCACGAACGCGGTGGACTTTGGCGTGGTGCGGGTGGGCGACACGGTCACTGCACGCAACATCACCATCAACAACACCGCTGCCAGCACGGCGCTGAATGACACGCTGCAGGCCACCCTGGGTGGCGTGGGCGGCCCCTTCACCGGCAGCGGCACGGTGGCGGGCATTGCGGCGCAGGGCAATGGCGTGATCGCGGTCGGGCTGAATACCGGCGTGGCCGGTGTTTACTCGCCCACGGGCTCGGTGGTGTTCAGAAGCCAGAACCCCGACATGGCCGACGTGTCGGCCGGCGCGGATGGCACGGTGTCGATCTTTGCCCAGGTCAACAACCTGGCCAATGCCGAGTTCGACCAGGTCGGCGGCGCCGGCACGCTCAGCCAGTCGGGCATGAACTACCTGCTCGACCTGGGCAACGTGACCCTCGGCCAGGCGATTGCCGCCCTGCTGCGTTTGGACAACGACGTGGGCGGCCCGGCCGACGTGTTGTCGGGCGCCTTCAATCTGGCCGGGGCTGACGACTTCAGCTACGCGGGCTGGAACCCGTTGACGGGCTTGGCCGCGGGCCAGGCCACGGGCAACCTGGGCATCAACTGGCTGGCGGGTGTGTTGGGCCTGTTCACCGACACCATCGTCTTCAACGGCGTGGGCACCAACGCCTCGGACACCGTGGGCCTGGCGCAAACGCGCATGTTGACGATCCGCGCCAACGTGGTGGCCGCACCACCGCCGGGCGGCACGGTGCCTGAGCCCAGCACCTTGGCGCCGCTGCTGGCGGCGGCCGCTGCGGGCTGGGCTGCACGGCGCCGCAATGTGGCCGTGGCAGGGAGCGCTTCATGAACAAGCTGCAATTTTGGGCCGTGACCGGGCTGGCCGGCAGCTGTCTGGCGCTGGCCGCGGCCAACACGGCGCTGTCGTCCATGAACCGCGGGCTGCAAGGCGACATCGGTGTGCGCCAGCAGTTCGTGCAGCAGTCGGTGCAGCTTGAAGGCCTGTACCGCGAAATCATCCGTGCGCTGGCCGAGCTGGGCGCGCGCAACAACGACCAGGCCGTGCAGGCCTTGCTCAAGCGCCACGGTATCACCTACACCGTCAACCCCCCGGCCGGCAGCGCAGCCGGCGAGGCCACGGGCACTCGCAAGGCGCGACCATGAGCATCAAGTCCGTCATCCCCATGCCGGCCGCGGCCGAGTTTGCCGCCGAACCCGGCCCCCCGGCGGACGCACGCTCCCACGCGCGCCATGCC
>JANOLY010000301.1:0-1850 GCA_031420055.1 Burkholderiales bacterium
ACAGGCCCGCTGGCAACCTTGCTGCTCACGAAGGGGGTCGATTCTTCTGATCGCCCTGCCTCGCCCAGCTTTCTGACCCTGGTGTGCCGTCATGCGCCGCATCACCTGCGTGACCGCCGTGAGCTCACTTGGCCACCTTGATGTCGATCACCACTTCTTTGGCGTCAGCCACCACCTTGAACATCGCTTCATCGAAGCGCGGTGCACGCATATTGGGGCGAGCATTGTTGGACACGCCCCACTGTTCGGTGGGCAGGCCGATGAAATTGGCGTCCACGCGCTTGTTGCCGTTCAGGTCGTGCCCGATCGAGACCGCATAGGTGCCTTCGGGCACGTCGCTGTAGCGGCAGGTCACGCCCTTGGCGTCGGCTGCCTGCCACAGTTGGCCGGCGCCGGCGCTGTCCTTCGGAAAGCCCGCCGGGCCGGCAAAGAGCGAACAGCCGACCTGGCCCAGCGGCTCGGACAAGCCGGTGATGCGCACCAGCACCTCGGCCGCGCTGGCCGCCATGGGCAGCGCGAAGGCAGCAGCAATCAGAGGCGAAAGCAGCGGCGTGATCCAAGAAGAAAGCAGCAGGCGGCTGCGGCTGCGGGTTCGGGTTCGGGTTCGGGTTCGGGTTGAAAAGCTTGGCGCATGTTTCATGCTGTGGCTCCAGGTTGTGCGACGCGTTTGAAGTGACAAAGGAGAAAAAATATGCATCGCGGGTTGACAGTGTCAACAACTGTAGGAAGAATGGTAGACGTTGTCAACCTCCATCCATCCCAAGATTTTTCACACCAGGAATGTCCACATGGCTTTGACCCGTCGTTGCATCGCTGCTTCCATGAACCGCCTTGCGCTGCCGTGTCGTTGGCCGACTTGTCGTGGACGCTGAACGCCTGCACCGTGCTCTTCGCGGCGCTGCTGGTGCCCGCTGGCCGCCTGGCAGACCTGATGGGCCGCAAGCGCATGTTCCTGCACGGCCTGGCCTTGTTTTCCTTGGCGTCGGCACCTCGCGGGCACAACTCGAACGCATCAGTCAGCGGCGCGCACGCATCGCGCCCGAAGCCTCGCAGGCCGACTTCTTGCTCGACACCGGGCTGGCCTGGGAGGCGTCGCCGCTGCCGAGTTACTTCCGCTACGCACGCCGCACCGGAGAGCAGGCTGCACGCCGACAACTGCCCGAGTTGCTGGCCCGCCTGCAGGGACTCGGGCCGGCGCGGCTCTCGGCGCTGCCGATCACGCCTGCGGGCCGGCCGCGCATCGCGGGTCCAGAACGCGGGGCCGCGCACCACACAACCCGCCGCTGGGAGTCGCCATGACCTACACCGCTCTGACCCTGCCGCTGGAGTCGATCTTCTCGGTGGCCAATATGACGGCACTCGTGTCGTGGGTCGTGCTGATCCTGCTGCCTCGGGCGCGGGTACTGCGCAGACTCGTTCAAGGGCTGGCCGTGGGCGGCCTGTGCGTGGCCTACGCCGTGCTGGTTCAGCTGTTCTTCCTTTCGGTGCAGGGCGGCGGCTTCTCGTCGCTGGCGGCCGTGCAGCGGCTGTTCGAGGTGCCCGAAGTGGCCCTGGCGGGCTGGATCCATTACCTGGCCTTCGACCTCTTTGTGGGCTTGTGGATGGCGCAGCGCGCTGACGCGATGGGTCTCTCGCGTTGGCTGCAGGCACCCTTGCTGGTGGTGACGTTCATGTTCGGGCCCATCGGACTGATGTTGTTCGGCCTGACGGTCGCCGCACGCAAAGGCTGGCGCAGGCCGTCGCCACTGGAGATGGCAGCATGACTGCCGTAGCTGCCCCGTACGAACCGGCGCGTTCGGCGTTCGACATCGCGATCTTGTGCCTGGCCCTGGCAGTCCCCTCGGCCATCG
>JANOLY010000302.1:0-4554 GCA_031420055.1 Burkholderiales bacterium
GGCCTGCGTGCAGGGCATCAGCGAGGCATTCCTGCTGCCGGTGCTGGCCTTGATCCTGCAGCAGTTCCCGTTCGAGATCGTGGGATTTCACTCGGACAACGGCTCGGAGTACATCAACGGCCGGGTGGCCAAGCTGCTGCAGAAGTTGCTCGTGGAGCAGACCAAATCACGCTCGCGCCACAGCAACGACAACGCGCTGGCCGAGAGCAAGAATGCCAGCGTGGTGCGTAAGCACATGGGCTACAGCCACATCCCGCAGAAGTACGCCAAGCCCATCAACGCGTTCTACCAAGCGGTGTTCAACCCGTGGCTGAATCTGCACCGCCCGTGCATGTTCGCCAGCGACACCGTCAGCCCCAAGGGCAAGATCATCAAGCGCTACCGCCACGAGGATGTCAAGACGCCGTTGGCAGCCCTCAAGCAGCTCTGCGACAAGGGGTTGGCTCGGTTCAAGGAAGGCGTGACGCTGGCGGCATTGCAGGCGCTGGCAGATGAGCAAACCGACCTGGCGGCCGCACAGGAAATGCAGCTCGCCAAGGCCGAGTTGTTCCGGCTGTTCAACGCACCCCGAGCTCGATTGGCGAAGGCCGCCTGAGGTCGATTCAGGCACCACCCATGCCAGCCTCGCTGCGCGCCTCCAACAGGGCGCCAGCACCGGCTTGCGTCGGCGGGATCACGCATGAGTACATGTGCGTGATCGGGGCGCCTCCGGCGGCCTGGCAGGGGCCTCAATCATTAGAACCTTTGCAAACCTTTGCAAACCACCGACTCGGTAAACTGAGCGTTTTGGCCAGATCAACTCGAGCACCGCACAGCACCAGTTCAAACTCGCTTCAGGCTCATACCTGGATTGGAAAATACTGGGGCGCGCCCGTGCACCGGGCACGGCGGCCGATCTCCCGCCCTGGCTCGGGGCCGCCGCCCGCGCCCGATACTTCCCGCATGGAGCTCGTCAACCTGCCCCTGTTCGCGGTGTCTGCACTGGTGTTCGCCAGCGTGCTGACCGGACTGTTCTCGGCCCGCATCGGCTTCAGCTTCCTGCTCGTCTTCCTTCTGGCCGGCATCCTGGCCGGCGAGGACGGTGTCGGCGGCTACCGCTTCGACGACCACCGCCTGAGCTTCTGGGTCGGCACGGTAGCGCTGGCCATCATCCTGCTCGATGGCGGCCTGCGCACGAGCTTCTCCACCTTCCGCACCGGCCTTCGTCCCGCCGCGCTGCTGGCCACCGTGGGCGTGCTGGTGTGTACCGCCATCACCGCCGTGGCCGGCGTTTGGTGGCTCGGGCTGGACTGGACGACGGCCATGCTGCTGGGCGCCATCGTGGGCTCGACAGACGCCGCAGCAGTGTTCGCGCTGCTCACGCGTTCGGGCGTGACGCTGAACGAACGGGTCGCCGCCACGCTGGAGATCGAGTCGGGCGTGAACGACCCGATGGCGGTGTACCTCACGCTGGCCTTCATCGCCCTGCTCGCCGGCGGCATGCAGGACGGGCTGGACACCGCGTCTGCCCTGGTCACTTCCTTCCTGCAGCAATTCGGCTGGGGCGCGCTGCTGGGCCTGGCCACGGGCTGGGCCATGGCGGGGCTGCTGCGGCGCGTGGCGGCGCGCGACGTGGGCGGCGGCATCCTGGCGCTGCTGGTGGCCGCCGGGGGGATGACGACCTTTGCCGCCGCCGGCCTGCTGGGCGGGTCGGGCTACCTGGCCGTGTACCTGTTCGGCTTGATCGTGGCCAACCGTGCCGCCGCCGTCATCGCCCCCACCCTGCCGGCGCTGGACGGCTACGCCTGGCTGGCGCAGGCCGGCATGTTCCTGCTGCTGGGCTTGCTCGTCACGCCATCGAAGCTGCTGCCCTCGCTGGGGCCGGCCTTGGGCGTGGCGGCGGTGCTGATCTTCGTGGCGCGGCCGGTGGCGGTGTGGCTGTGCCTGCGGCCCTTCCACTTCTCGGCGCGCGAGACCTGGTTCATCTCGTGGGTGGGGCTGCGCGGCGCGGTGCCCATCGTGCTGGCGCTGTTCCCGTTGCTGGCCGGCACGCCGCAGGCGAACTTGCTGTTCAACGTGGCCTTCGTGGTGGTGCTGGCGTCGCTGCTCATCCAGGGCACGACCATCGGACTGGTCGCCAGGCGGCTGGGCGTGGCCCTGCCCGACCCCGGCAACGAGCAGCAGGAACGCGCACTGTTCCGCGACTTCGCGCTCGACCCCGCCACCAGTGTGGCGTCGGTGTGCGACTTCTATGGCCTGCCCGCACCCGCCGGGGCCAACGCCACGCTGGGCGACTGGGTGGCCGCAGAACTGCGCCGCCCCCCTGTGCCCGGAGACAGCCTGCGACTGGGCCAGGCCACGCTGGTCGTGCGCGCGGTGCACGAAGGCCGCATCACGGCCATCGGCATGGGTCTGGGCGGGTAAGACGCCAAGAGCCAGGCTCAGGCCGAAGGCAGGCGAGCCAGCACCTGTATCGCGCCGGCCGAGTCCGCCTTCAACACCAGCCCTTCGCCCAATCCGGCGCCCGCGCCGACGAGGTCGGACAGCACGAACATGTGCGTGACCCAGACCTCGAAGCGCCCGCGCTGGGCACCGGCGTGCACCACGGCGCGGCGCAGATCGGCCAGCGATTTGGCATTCGTCGTCTCGCTGGCGCCGCGCGGCGAACCCAGCGCTGCCCAGGCATCGGCCGCGCCGAAGGCCAGGGTGGCGGTGTCCATGCAGCGGCACCAGGGGCTGGACCGCACGCGGCTGGGCTGCAGGCCCCGGGTCTTGAACCACTGACCGATGCGCCGGGCCTGGGTGCGGCCTTCGTCGCTGAGGTTGCGCTGCGTGCTGCAGTCGCCCGGCTTGAACTGGGGCGGATCGAAGGTGCCCGGCGCCAGCGCATGGCGCAAGGCCAGCACCACGCCGCCTTCGCGGATCAGCGCTGCGACGTCGCCGTCGACGGCAGCCCAGGTGTGCGCGGCCGGCAGGGCCAGGCTGGCGGCGAGAAAATGTCGACGATCGAACATGGGGCGGTTTCCAGCAATGAGGGGCGGTGCAGGATGGAAGGGGGTCGTGGCGGCACGATGATGGCCCGGCTTATGGGGTCCGGCTCATTTGGCCTGACCTACGGACCCGTGCGCGCGCAGCGCAAGCCGATGTAAGCGTGCCACTGACGAGCGCGTGGCCATGGCCCCGCAGCAGCCGGGCGCCGTGCGCGATGGCGCGGGCCCGCGCCGCCGGCCCGCAGTCGTCCAGGCACTGCGCGTCGGCGGGCTGCTCGCCCGTGGGGAAGGGGTAGGTGCGGCTGCGCACGAACGGTGCGGGCGGCATGGCACGTTGCTCGGTGTAGGCCGCGCTGACCCATTGCGCGTCGCTGGGCAGCTGCCCACCGGCCCAGCGGCAGAAAGCCTGCGCCTCGTCAAAGGTGATGTGCACGGCCGGCTCGGCATCGGCAGCGGCCTTGCCGCCACCAAAAGGGGTACGCCATGTCCCGCCCTGCTTTCTGACCCAGCCGGCCTCGAACACCTGGCCACCGCCCTGGCGTTCGGCCTGTGTCTGCAGGCCCGTGGTGTCGACGAAGCGGCCGAACTGCGCCACCGTGGTCTCGGTGCGGGCGATGCTGAAGGTGTCCAGGACCTGCCAGTCGATGCGCGAGCGATCGGCCTGAGCCTGGGCTGTCGCAGCGGCGGTGCTCAATAGAACAAGCGACGCCGCGCGATGAAGAGTTAGGCGTCAAAACCAGACACTTTCTCCGTCTACCTCTGAAAGGCTTGCATCACCTACGGCAACGCCGTAGAATGCGCCGATGCGCACAGTGGCTGAAACTGAGATCTTCCAACGCTACGCAGACGAAGTGTGGAAAGAGGGAGAACGCGAGAAGTTCATTGAATGGATCGCAGCGCACCCGGAAGCAGGAGCCATCATCGCGGGCAGCGGCGGTTGCCGGAAGGTTCGTTGGGCAACCACTGGACAAGGCAAGAGCGGCGGCGCTCGCATCATCTACTTCTTGAACTCGGACGAAACCGTCTGGTTGCTCATCGTCTACAAGAAGGCGAAGTTTGACAACCTGCCAACTGCATTCATCGCTCAACTACGCAAGGCGGTACAAGATGCCCTCTGAACTTGAGAAATTTCAATCCGATCTCCTTCAGTCTGTGAAGCAGATGAGGCGCGGTCAGGCGGCGCGAGTTACGAAGGTCAAGCTGGCGGCAGCCGCTGAAGCGCGGGCCAAAACTGGACTTTCACAACAAGACTTTGCGAGCCTTCTGGGCGTATCTGCACGAACGCTCCAAGATTGGGAACAAGGCCGCCGCGAACCGACGGGGGCTGCCAAGACCCTATTGCAGGTTGCAGCCTCCCATCCCAAAATCTTACTCAGCCTCCCGCGTTGACGCCTAACCCCTCGCTCAAGCGGAGCGCCAACGGCAGGCCACCAGGCCCGGGCCGGTGGTACGCTGTACATTTTCACCGGCCCGGGCCTGGCGTCCTGCCGTCGCCGCCCGCTTAGCTCGAACGTTAGGCGTCACACAAAAATCCATCAGGGCCTTCGCTGTGTCTATGTATCACGCGCTCGCGAACACGGTGTTG
>JANOLY010000303.1:0-4643 GCA_031420055.1 Burkholderiales bacterium
TGCTGTTCGACGAAATCGGCGCGCTGGTGCAGGCCTACCGCGCATGAGTACATCACTGGCCTGGGACCAGCTGCCCGAAGTGCGCTCGCCCGCCGGCCGTACCGCGGCCGAGCTGCTGGCGCAGCGCCTGCGCTTGCAGGATTTGCCGGGCTTCGATCCGGTGTACAGCGACATCGTCGACTACATCGTGCGCTGTACCCACCGCATCTGGGAGCAGAAGAACGTCGGTCTGTGCCGCACACACTACGCCGACTCCTGCGTGATGCACACCTTGAACGGGCCCAGCAGTGGCCTGGAAAACGTCGTGCAGGGGACGCTGGCTGCGCTTGCCGCCTACGCCGACCGCCAGGTGATTGCCGACGACGTCATCTGGAGCGAGGACAGCCCCGGCTTGTTCTACTCGTCGCACCGCATCACCAGCCGATCCACGCTTGAAGGTACCGATGCGCTGTATGGGCAGGCCACCGGCCGGGCGCAGATGGCCACCACCGTGGCCGACTGCGTGGTGCGCGAAAACCTCATCGTCGAAGAATGGCTGTTCCGCGACAACGCCCGCGCGGCCCTGCAAATGCAGCGTGAACCCGCCGCCGTGGCGCAGGCCCAGGCCGAGACCGACCGCCATGGCGACCCCGCGCGCCACGCCTGGCGGCAGGTGTGGATCGACAAGACGCGCAGGCTGGCCTGCGCCGCGCCGGCCTGGCCAGACAACGCCCACCCCGCCTCAGGCCCGGCCCGGCTATTGCACGCCGCCTGGTGTGACGACCTGTACGGGGAGGCGGCCGAGCAGGTCTCGCCCAGCATCGAAGTGCTCTGGCCGACGGGCCGCAGCGGCTGGGGCCGCGGCTACTGGGTTGGTTGCCTGATGCAGCTGCGCGCACAGCTGGGTGACTTTGCCTTGGCCATCGAACACTGGGCCGCGCGGCCATTGCCCGACGGTGACGTGGCCGTGGCGTTGCGATGGTCGGCCTGCGGCGTGCATGCGGTGTCGGGGCCGTGGGGGCCGCCGACCGGGCGCGAGATTCTGGTGGCTGGCAGCAGCCACTACGTGCTGCGCAACGGGCGCATCGTGCGCGACCAGACCGTGTTTGACGAATTGGCCGTGCTGCGCCAAGTGTTCGGCGGCCTGGGCGCGGCGGCGGCTGCAGGGGGCACGGCATGAAGCCCGATGTGCTGGCGGTAATCGGCCACTTGCTGCGCGGTCATGCCACGGCCGGCGCGGCGGTGGCCAACACCTTGCGGGTGGACGCCTACGGCCTGGCCACCTTTGGCCGCACCGACGCGCTCGATCTGTTCTCCACGCACCCGCTGCTGTTGTCGGCCACCCCGCACGTGCTGTGGTCGCCGCAAGCTCTGGTGGTGCTCGACGAGACGCCTGATGGCCGCTGCATCGGTGTCTATGCCGACCTGGCTGAAGGCGTGATCGCGCGACTGTGGGTGGTGGCGCCCACTGCAGCCGACGCGCACTGCGAGGCCGCGGTGCCCGTGGCCAGCGACGACTTCCTGAGCCAGTTGCGCGTGCCGTGCGTGGGCGACGCTGCCGACCACCCCGGCCTGCCAGCCGCCGCCTGGCCGCATGTGTTGTCGCTGGGTGGCGAGGCCATTGCCGCCGTCGGCCCAGCGCAGGCTGCCAGCAGCAGCCAGGCCGTGGTGATGCGCGCTGTAGGTAACGCCGAGAACGCCGGTAGCGCCGGCAGCGGCGGCAGCGCCGGCGCCGACGGCCTGATCGCCGCGTTGTATAGCCTGCGTCTGCAAGAGCACGGCGCGCCCCGCCGCGCCAACCGCAGGCTGGCTCTGGCCACTGCGCGCTGCGACGCGGCCGGCGCCCTGGTGCACAGCAGGCTGGCCCTCTCGGACCCGCTGCCCTTCCCCCGTGCCGTGTTCTTTGCCGCCCCATGACCCAGGGCACGACGACACCTGCTGCCATGTCCGCCGTCGCCGCCACGACCCCCACCGCCACAACCCCCACCGCGACGCCGATAGCGATACCGCCCGTCGGCTGGCGCATGAAATGGGCCTTTGGCCTGGGCAGCTCTGCCGAGGCCATCGTCATCACCACGACGAGCGCGTTCCTGATGTTGTTCTACAACCAGGTGCGCGGGCTGGACCCGGCTTCCATCGGCATC
This sequence comes from Burkholderiales bacterium, assembly GCA_031420055.1. Lineage (GTDB taxonomy): Bacteria > Pseudomonadota > Gammaproteobacteria > Burkholderiales > Burkholderiaceae_C > Rubrivivax. The sequence goes on from JANOLY010000303.1 coordinate 2,124, forward strand.
GCGCTGGCGATAGGTCTGGCAGCGAATGCGGTGTTCGACCCGCTCATCGGGTCCTGGTCTGACCGCACGCGCACGCGCTGGGGGCGCAGGCACCCGTTCATGTTCGCGTCCATCCTGCCGGCGGCGCTGCTGTTCTGGGGTTTGTTCAACCCCCCCGCAGGTTTGGGTTCGACGGGGCAGCTGGTGTGGCTGGCCACCCTGAACGTGCTGCTGCTGCAGGCCATGACGGTGTTCCACACGCCGCACCTGGCGCTGGGTGGCGAGATGTCCGAGGACTATCTCGAACGCTCCAGCATCATGAGCGTGAACACCTTCTTTCTTTGGATAGGCGACACCGTTGGCTGGCAGTTGTGTTTTCTGGTGTTCTTCCGCGCCACGCAGGCCTTTCCCAACGGCGCGCTCGACCCCTCGCGCTGGCCGCTGTTCTCCATCACCATCGCCTGCATCGTGCTGGTGTGCCTGTTCATTTCCAGCCAGGTCACGAAGCGGCGCATTCCGTACCTGGTGCAGCCGGCCGCCGCCACCCCGGGCTTCGGCGCGCGCGAATGGGTGCGCGACATGGGGCGTGTGCTGCGCAACCGCAACTACCTGGTGCTCCTGATCGGCTTCTTCTTCCTGTCGTTGATGACCGGCGTACGCGGCGGCTTGTGGATCTACTCGGTCACCTACTTCTGGCAACTGCGCAACGACCAGCTGGCGTTCTTCTCCATCGGCAGCTTGTTCGGCTACGTGTTCGGCTCGTACATCGTCACCCGGCTGCACCACCGGTTCGAAAAACGCTGGACGGGCACGTTGGCGCTCATCGTGTACTGCGTCGGCCCGGCGATACCGCTGGCGCTGGGGTACCTGGGCATCCTGTCAGCACAGACGCCCTACCTGCTGGCCATCCTGATCGCGTTTTCGCTGTTGCAGCACGCGCCCTACAGCATCATGACGACGACGATCTACTCGGCGCTGGCCGACATTGCCGACGAGAACGAACTGAAGTACGGCCTGCGCCAGGAAGGCGCGCTGTATGCCACGCGCACCTTCTTCGCCCGCGTCGACCAGGCCTTGGGCACCGCGCTGGCGGGCTGGGTGCTGGCTGTCGTGGCCTTCCCGGCCAAGGCGGTGCCCGGCCAGGTGCCCGAAGCCGTGCTGATGGGCCTGGCAGCCGCCTGGGTGCTGTCGGTGATACCGGGGCTGATAGCGGCCATCTTCTACGGCATGCTCAACGTCACCCGCGCCACGCACGACGCCACGCGCGCGGCCATCGACGCGCAGAAGGTCCAGGCCCAGGGCGCGGTTGCAGCCGCTCCGGAACCCCAACCCAGCACCCGCTGAACCCATGAACCTTGAGCCATGAGCGACCACGCTGCCAACAAGCGCCGACTGGCCGCGTTCCTGCACCAGATGTCTGAATCAGACGGCGCAGCCATCGATCACACCCTGGCTGCGCACTGCCACCCCGACGCGGTGTGGCGCGTCTTCCACCCCATCAATGACCTGCACGGCAACGCCGAAGCCGCTGCCAAGTTGTGGGCGCCGCTGCGCCAAGCCTTCCCCGACTGGGAAGCCCGCATGGCCTGCATGCTGGGCTGTGAGTACGAGGGCCGCGAGTGCGTCAGCACCTGGGGCGTGCTGATGGGCAACCTGGCCGCACCCTGGCTGGGCATCGCACCCACACACGGCCTGTGCACACTGCGCCTGGGCATCAACGCGGTCTTTCACGAAGGACGCATCGCGAAGGTCTATGTCCTGCTGGACATCGTCGATCTCATGCGCCAGGCGGGCTTCTACCCGTTGCGCCGCATGCCAGGATCGGCCGAGGCCTGGGCTTTCCCGCCGTGCGACAGCGGTGCCACCGCCGTGAGCGTGGACGCCGAACTCGGCGCCGCCACGCTCGCGGCGGTGCGCGAAATGCAACTGGGTCTGGCCAAAGGCGATGAGCTGAAGAATCTGGCCGCCACGCGCAACAAGCACAGCCCGCATTGGCACAAGAACATGATGTGGTACGGCCCGGCTGGCATTGGCAGCAGCCGCGGGCAGCGCGGTTTTCTCGACTTTCACGGCGCGCTGTTCATCCAGGCCTTTCCGGACCGCGAAGGCATCGCGCGCGACCACGCTGGCCCCGAGGACGCCCCGGGCCACTACATCCGCCTGGGTGATGGCCGCTTTGCGGTCACTGCCGGCTGGCCCTCGCTGTACGGCACGCACCTGGGTGGGCAGTGGCTCGGCATGCCGCCCTCGGGCCGCCGCGTCGAGATGCGCGTGGCCGACTGGTACCGCACCGACCGCGACGGCAAGATCATCGACAACTGGGTGATGATCGATCTGCTGCACATCCTTCAGCAGGCGGGCCTGGACGTACTCGACGACCTTCGCTACATCGTCAACCCGGGTCTGAAAAGGTGGCCCGGGTGAGTGTCGATCTCAGGGCTACCCCCGCCCCGCGCTGCGACTGGTTGCACCGCCCGCTCCGCCGTTAAACACAAGGAAACTACCGTGATCCGCCATCTCAAACGCGGCCAAAGCGCCGCC
>JANOLY010000304.1:0-8528 GCA_031420055.1 Burkholderiales bacterium
CAAGCTTTCGCTCGTCCAAGCCACGGCGATCATCGATCAAATCCAACAGACGGTCGCGTCTCGATGGCACGCGGTCCTGCGGCAACACGGCACGACGCCGCTGGAGTGCGAGAAGCTGGCAGCGGCTTTCAACTACGCCGGCTTCGAGTTCGATCCGGCAGTCGTCCTTGGTCAACAGTAGGCGTGTAGCGCGAGTTGAAACGGAGGTGCGCCGACTCCGAGCAACAGGTGCAGAACATTGAGTAGGGTCTGGTTGGCACGATGCCGTGGATTGACGAAGCGCAAGCGCCTGGCGGGCCGACCGGTGAAGATCGCGGGCACGGAATGCCAGATCGTTCAAGCGGGGGACAAGGTTCATGGAACTGCTCACTCAAACCCATCTCAAGTCACTGCGGGATTCGCTCGAATTTCAGTTGCGCGATCTGCGTGCCACGCTGCACGCCGCCGAGCAGGCCCAGCGTGTCGGCCAGCCCGCTGCCGAGCACGAGGTTGTGGACCAGAAAGACCTGGCCGCACAGCGCGAGTCGGCAAGCATCGACGATGAAGAAGAGCGTCGAGCACGGGATGAACTTGAACTCGTAGAGGCGGCCCTGCAACGCCTGCAAGCCGGCAGCTACGGCGACTGCCAGGACTGCGGCGAACCGATTGCCTTGGCCCGGCTGCAGGTGCAGCCCGCGGCGCTGCGCTGTGTCAGCTGCCAGGGGGTGTGGGAGCAGGCGCAAAACCGGGTGGAGCCGCACCGGCGGACGTAGTCCGGCGCGCTGGTGCACACCGCGCTCCCGCGGCGCAGGGCCAACCCAAACAGCGCCCTCACCCGGTCCGGCCCTCGACCCTTGGTCTGGACAGGGGCCAGCCAGCAGTCCGGGCTGACTGGAATCGGCCCCTCAGGCGCTGGTTGCCACTTCAAGCCCCTGCGCCAGGCGCCGCGCACAAAGCCGCCAATGCAGGCCGGCGACGTTACGGCGTGAGCCGCTGAGCGACAACGCGCCCCTGGGCGTTGATGAACACACGATAGCGCTTGCCATCCCGGCAGGTTGCGATGTGCTCGTCTTTCTTCACGGGCGTGGCGCTGACCACCTGACCACAAGGCAAGCCCAGCAGCGCGATCACGGACGTCAGGTCCTTGAGCAGCGCAGCATCATCCGCTGCCGCGGCCGGCCGGGCAAGCAGTGCCGCCGCCAACACGGCGGCGCAGATCCAGGCTTGGGTAGTGACGTTCAGGCGCATGATTTTGTCGAGCCGATCAGACCTTTGCGAACTTCACGGGATCCGACAGGATGCCCCAGATCGACTCCCGCGACGACGACAGTGCGCCGGCCAAAGGCGGGTCGGCATCCTGCAGCAGCGCGAGTGTCTTCATCACCAGCATGTCGAACGAGCGCCGCAACTCGGCCAGTGAAGTCTTGATCCGCCCCCCGTAGAAGTCCCGAAATCGATCGAGCAGGTCGTCGATCTGGTTCTTCAGCGCGAGCTTGGAGAAGACACCGATGGCTTTCGTTTCCTTCAGCCGGGTCTCAAGGGACTTGAGATCCAGCGGCGGCGGTGCACGAGGCTTGACGACAGGGGGCACAGACGGCGGCGTCTTCAGCGGCGCCGCGGCGGCCGGTAAGGGCGCCGCGGCAATCTTCGGCGGTGCCTGCGGCGCTGGCAGCGGCGGCATGGCGGGGCTTGCCCCCGTGTAACCCACGCCGGCAGGCTCTGCCGGCCGGGTGACGAGTACAGAGCCCGTGGCATCTGCGCCAGCCGTCGACGATGGCGCTGCTGCAGCGGTCGTGCCCGCCGATGTGCCCCGCGGTTCGATGGCCACGACAGCCTCGGCCGGAACAGGCTCTGGTGGCCGCTGCCGCGGCGAGTGTTCGAGTCCTGCGCACCCCGCTATCAGCACGACGCCGATCGCCAAGACAGGACGGCACTGCGCCGCCAGCTTGGCGGCCATGACTTGTCTGAACTCAGTTCCCAGGCGTCGCAAGGGCTTCATCATTCTTGGCTTCGGTCAGTTGACAGGCCCGAAGGGGGCGTCGCGGCCCGCCGCGTCGTCAGGTACAGGTGCCACACCGCGAACAGCGTGAGCAGCGCGGCCAGTGTGCGCCGGTGCCTCAGAGGCTGCAGCAAGCGACGGTGCAGCGACGCGAACAGCAGTGCGACGGTGGCGCTCCAAAGCAGCGTGCCGCAGAACGGCAGCAAGATCCATCCCATGGCACGCGAGACAGCCACCACCATCGGCATCAAGGCGCGGTGCTCCAGGTCGGGGCCAGCGCCGGCGTCAGTGCTGCTCATCGGGCTTCTTGGGGGCTGGCCGGCATGGGTGTCATGCGCAAGCCGCGCTCAGATCCTGGCGGCGTCGGCGTGCCGCACCAGCAACAACGGCACCCGGCTCAGGCGGGTCACGCGCTCGGCATCGCTGCCCAGCGCCAGATGGCTCCAGCCGCGGCGGCCGTGGGTGCCCATCACGATGAGTTGGCAGTCGGTGTCGCGGGCCGTGTCGACGATGACATCGGCCACGCGCCCGGTGCCGCCGTCGACCAGCTGCGTCTCGGCGGCGACGCCTTGCTCCCGGGCCTGTTTCTGGCACGCATCAAGTACAGACTGGCCACGCGCGCGAAGATCGTCACTGATTTGCTGCCAGGTGTCGGCGCTGACCACATCCAGACCTGTCGCCAAGGGGTAGGTGTCGACCACATTCAGCACCACCAGGCTGCCGCCCACACAACGTGCCAGTGCCAAGGCTTCTTGAAAGCCCAGCTCGGCGGTGTCGCTGCCGTCCACGGGGACCAGGATCTTTTTGTACATGCTCACCTCTGCTTGCGGTTGGTTTCAACGATGGACGACGCAATCGACTTGGCTTGGGCGCACCGGGCGCACTCTCATTGCGAGCATTTCAGCGCACGCTTCGGTACCCGTGCAAACGCTCGCGCGGCGCCAGCACGATCTGCCACAACTGCCCCTGGCGCGAACGAAAGAAGCCGGCGCTCGAGAGCAGATAAAACCGCCACATGCGGCGAAACCGTTCGTCGTAGCTGGCGCTCAAGCCAGGCCAGGCCGCTTCAAATCGCTGATGCCAGCCAGCAGCGTGCGGTCGTAGTCGGCGCCGAAGGCATGCCAGTCCTCGATCACAAAGCAGCCCTCGACGGCGCGAGTGATCTCCTGCGCCGAAGGCAGCTTGCCGCCGGGGAAGATGTAGCGGTCCGTCCAGGCGTTGGTGCTGCGCTCGGTGCGGTCCACGCCGATGGTGTGCAGCAGGAACAGGCCATCGGCAGTCAGCAACTGGCGGATGCGTTTGAAGTAGGCGCAGTAGTTCTTGGGGCCGACATGCTCGAACATGCCCGCCGAGGCGATCTTGTCGAATTCCCCGTGCAGGCTGCGCCAGTCGGCCAGCGCCACCTGCACCGCCAAGCCCTGGCAGCGCTGCCGCAGCCGCAGCCGCAGCCGACATCGAGCACACGCTCACCGGGCTGCAGCTCCAGCTTGCGCGCAATGAGTTCTAGCGTTGACTTGGATACCCGCCTGGTCGAGCAGGCACTGCAAGAGGCCAGGCACAGCAGCATTTCGCGCTGTGTTCTGGCCGACCGCTGTGGATGAAGTCAGTTGCATCGCGCCCCCGTTGAATGAATCCGAGATGACCGTGGTTGCTATTCACGCACCCCGACCAGCGCCTTGACTTGCGCTGGATCAAGCCAAAGTCGGGCACGGGTTTAACCAGGCGCGCGTGCTGTGCCTGGGTTCAAGTGGCAAGCCTACGCGCAGTCACGGCAGGCGCATTGATCGCGCGCAAGGCGACCCCTAGGTACCTGCAGCAGTTTGTTGACGCTGCTCAATGGTCGCAGCGGCGTGCTACCTAGCATTCGAATGGCGTCCCGGCGTTGCGACATGGCGCCGGTCTTTCACCCCCTTGCGAGGAAGCTTCCATGGACACCCCGACCCTGAGCACCGACCGCGACGCGCGCGAGCGCCTGAGCAACAGCCTGAAGCACATCGTTGACGAGGCCGAGCACCTGCTGCGCAACGCGCAGCGCAGCGGCAGCGAAGAATGGCTGGCAGCGCGCGACAAGTTCGAGACCCGGCTGGGCCAGGCCCGTGCCGAGTTGAGCGCTTTGCAAGACACTGCCTTGTACCAGGCCAAGCGCGCAGCCCACGCCACCGACCACGCCGTGCACCAGCACCCGTACGCCGCGATGGGGCTGTCCGCCGGCGTGGGGCTGCTGCTGGGCATGCTGATCTCTCGTCGTTGACGGGTTGCGAGCCGTGTCTGCGCAGCCGCTGGGGGGCCTGCTGGGCCATCTGCAGGCGGTTTTGGCCGGGGTGATCGAGATCGGCCACAACCGGCTCGAATTGGCCCGCGTCGAGATCGAGGAAGAACGCCTGCGCCTGGCGGGCCAGTTGCTGTGGGCCTGCATCGCCGGCTTTGCGCTGGCGGTGGGCTCGGTGCTGCTGGCCTTGTTGGTCGTGCTGCTGTGCTGGGACGGTCCACGCGAGTGGGCGCTGGGCCTGGCCGCGTCGCTCTTTGTGGCCGTTGGCGCAGCCGCGGTCTGGCGCTGGCGCCATTTGTCGCAGCACAAGCCGCCGCTGCTGCAATCGACCCTGGCCGAACTGCGGCGCGACCGGGCCGCGTTGATGGACTCACTGCGGTGAGCCTGTGCCGATGAACCCCACCCGCCAGCAGCGCTTGCAGGCGCTGGCGCTGCGGCGCCAGGCCTTGACCCAGCAAGCCGCCCAGCAACGCCTGCGCCTGGGCGCACATTGGCAGGCGCTTGAAGGGCCAGCACGGTGGCTGGATCTGTCGTGGCGGGTCTGGACGGCCGTTCGCGCCCGGCCCTGGCTGGTGGTGTTGCCGGCCGCCGCGCTGGCCCTGGTGAATGGACGCGGCTGGGGCCGCGCCCTGGCCGTGATGCCCTGGGTTTGGCGCGGCTTGCAGGCCTGGATGGCGCTGGCGCCCACGGATCCACAGCATTCACATCACGGCCCGCGCGGGCCTTGGCGGTGAGCAAGCAAGCGTGGGTGTGGTCGCCGACCCTTGATCAGCCGCAAGGCCGGGCCCGGGCCGAGTGGGCCGCGCACCCGGGCGTGCCCGCCTCAGCCCCGCGCGGGCGGTGCGCGATCAGCCCGTTCGGTGCCCCAGCCGGTTCAGCTCGGCGCTCAGGCGGGCGATCTCGTCCATCAGGTCCAGCATCACCGCCACGCTCAGCAGGTTGGCCTCGAAGTCACGCTGCAGCCGGCAGATGCGGCGCACACGCGAGATTTCTTCGCCGCCAAAGCGCCATTCGGGGTGCTTCACGCTGGGGTCGACCAGGCCTTCGTCCACCAGTTGGCGCACAAAGTCGGCGCTGGTGCCACAGGCCGAGGCAAAGGCCTCGAGCGACAGGGCGTGGCGATCAAGCACAGCCTGGCTGTAAAAGACCGACGCTGCACTCATGCCGCTGCTGCCTGGGTTGCACGGGGGTCAAAGGCCATGTCCACACTCATCTGTTGGTAAAGCGCGCGCGCCTTGTCGTTGTCGGCCGGTGGCAGCACCAGCTCCAGCAAGACATAGAAGTCGCCCGCCGGGTTGCCCGCAATGCCGCGGCCGCGCAGGCGCAGCTTGCGGCCGTTTTGTGAGCCTGCGGGCACGGTCATTTCCACGGTGCCCTGTGGTGTGGGCACGGCCACCGGGGCGCCGAGTGCGGCTTCCCAGGGGGCCACGCGCAGGGTGAAGTAGAGGTCGCGCCCGTCGACCCGCCACAGCGGGTGCGGCAAGAACTCCAGCTCCAGGTACAAGTCGCCAGCGGGTGCGTCGCCCAGACCCGGTGAACCCTGGCCGGCCAGGCGGATCTGCTGGCCCGCCCGGATGCCTTTGGGAATGGCCACCTGCAGCGTGCGTTCATGCAGCCTGACATCGCCTTGCGCATCCATCTCCGGGCTGTGCAGGGTGATCGTGCGTGTGGCGCCGTGAAAGCTGTCTTCCAGCGGCACCGCAATCTTGGCGTGGCGGTCGCTGCCGCGCAGGGCGCCGCCGGCTTCACCGCGGCGACCCGCCGCGCCCCTGGCACCGCCACGGCGCGCGGCGCCAAACAGCGCCTCGAAAAAGGCACTGTGGTCCATGCCGTCACCCGGGCCGGCCTCACCGCCGCTGAACTCGTAGCCGCTGTCCCATCCGGGCGGTGGCTGAAAGGGGCGCCCGTCCTGGGCACCCTGACCCACGTTGTCGTAGGCGGCCCGGCGTTCCTTGTCGCGCAGGACTTCGTAGGCTTCGTTCAAGTCCTGCATGCGCGCAGCCGAGTCGGGCGCCTTGTTGATGTCCGGGTGGTGCTTGCGCGCCAGTCTGCGGAAGGACTTCTTGATGTCCTCATCGCTGGCGTCACGGGCCACACCCAAGACCTTGTAGTAGTCCTTGAACTCCATCGAGCAGGCCTTCACTGCGCCATACGGCTGATACAACGGCTCACTGTAGGGAACGGGGCGAGCGGGTGCGTTGATCCAGATCACGCCCCCGCGCTGGCAAGGCCCGCGTAGTTCTTCAGGACTATGCCGTGGCCCGCAGTCATCGTCCTTGTGCTGCGCAGCGATAAGCCACCGGACGGATGTTCAGCCGGGCCGCGCCCACGGACAGTCTCGTCATCCGCCCGACGAGACTTCTCATGGTCACACCACACGCTCCCATTCCGCGCCAAGCCTGGACGGTGCTGATCGTCAGCACCCTGGCCTTCACCGTGTGTTTCATGGTGTGGATGATGTTCGGTGTCATCGGCATCCCGCTGAAAAAGACACTCGGACTCAACGCCACCGAGTTCGGCCTGCTGATGGCCACCCCCGTGCTCACGGGTTCGCTCATTCGCTTGCCGCTGGGCATCTGGACCGACAAGTACGGCGGCCGCATCGTCATGACGATCCTCATGGCGATCACCGTGCCTGCCATCTGGTTGATGGCCTACGCGACGGCGTACTGGCACTTCCTGGTCATCGGCATGTTCGTCGGCCTGGCGGGCGGTTCGTTCTCCGTCGGCACGCCCTACGTAGCGCGCTGGTTCCCGAAGAACCGCCAGGGCATGGCGATGGGCGTGTATGGCGCCGGCAATTCGGGCTCGGCGGTGAACAAGTTCGTCGCCCCGGCGCTGCTGTTGGTGGGCGGCTGGACGCTGGTGCCGCAGGTGTATGCCGCGGTGATGCTGGGCACCGTCATCCTGTTCTGGTTCTTCAGCAGCAGCGACCCCAGACACCTGGTGCCGTCCGGCACCAAGTTCAGCGACCAGCTAAAGATGCTGAAGGACCCCAAGGTGCTGAAGTACTGCCAGTACTACAGCATCGTCTTCGGCGGCTACGTGGCGCTGGCGCTGTGGATGGTGCAGTACTACGTGGGCGAGTTCGGCCTGTCGATCCAGACGGCCGCGCTGCTTGCGGCGTGTTTTTCGCTGCCCGGCGGCGTGCTGCGCGCGCTGGGCGGCGTGCTGTCCGACAAGTTCAGCGCCCACCAGGTGACCTGGTGGGTGATGTGGGTGAGCTGGATCTGCCTGTTCCTGCTGAGCTACCCGCAGACCGACATGACGATCCTCACCGCCAACGGCCCGAAGACCTTCCACATCGGCCTGAACGTCTACCTCTTCACCGCGCTGATGTTCATCCTGGGCATCGCCTGGGCCTTCGGCAAGGCCAGTGTCTTCAAGTACATCGGCGACGACTTCCCCACCAACATCGGCACCGTCAGCGGCATCGTCGGCCTTGCTGGCGGGCTGGGAGGCTTCGTGCTACCGATCATGTTTGGTGCACTGATGGACCTCACCGGCATTCGCTCCAGCGCCTTCATGTTGATGTACGGCGTGGTCTGGGTGTCGCTCATCTGGATGTACTGGACCGAGGTCCGCAAGACCGAGCTGATGGGTTCGAACGCTCCGGCCTTCAGCCACAAGGGCTGAACGGAAACGCCCGATTCCGACATTTCAAGGATTGCCATGAACACCAAGCTCCAAGCCGGCGCTGCCGCAGCGCCCGCACCCCGCGGCGGCGACATCGAGGACTGGTGTCCCGAGGACGAAAAGTTTTGGGAGACCACCGGCAAGAAGATCGCCTACCGCAACCTGTGGATCTCCATTCCCAACCTGCTGTGCGCCTTCGCGGTGTGGTTGATGTGGGGAATCATCACCGTGCAGATGCTCAACCTGGGCTTCCCCTTCAAGCCTGCAGAACTTTTCACGCTGACGGCCATCGCCGGCCTGATGGGCGCCACGTTGCGAATCCCGGCTTCGTTTTTCATCCGCCTCGCGGGTGGTCGCAATACGGTTTTCCTGACCAGCGCGATGCTCATCATCCCGGCCATCTGGACCGGCATCGCGCTGCAGGACAAAAGCACCCCGCTGTGGGTGTTCCAGGCCTGTGCCTTCCTCTCGGGCATCGGTGGCGGCAATTTCTCCGCCTCGATGAGCAACATCAACACCTTCTTCCCGAAGAAGCAGCAGGGTCTGGCGCTGGGCCTGAACGCTGGACTGGGCAACTTCGGCGTCACCACGATGCAGATCCTGATTCCGCTGGTGATGACGGTTGGCCTGTTCGGCGCCGTCGGC
>JANOLY010000305.1:0-2234 GCA_031420055.1 Burkholderiales bacterium
GGCCGAGCCGCACCCGCAGGCCGACCGCCTGCGCGTGTGCCAGGTCGATGCCGGCGGCCCCGAGTTGCTGCAGATCGTCTGCGGCGCGCCCAATGCGCGCGTGGGCATCCGTGTGCCGCTGGCCACCGTGGGCGCCGAGCTGCCGCCTGGCGAGGGTGGCAAGCCCTTCAAGATCGGCGTGGGCAAGCTGCGCGGTGTCGAGAGCTTCGGCATGCTGTGCTCGGCCAAGGAACTGCATATCGCCGACGAGCATGGCGGCCTGCTGGAGCTGGCCGATGACGCGCCGGTGGGCGCATCCGTGCGCGACTGGCTGCGGCTGGACGACACCGTCTTCACGCTCAAGCTCACACCCAATCTGGCACACGGGCTCAGCGTGTTTGGCGTCGCGCGCGAGCTGGCCGCACTCACCGGCGCGCCTTTGAACGCACCGGCGTTTCCCGCGGTCGTGCCGGCGCATGCCGATCGACTACCCGTCGAAGTGCAAGCCCCCGACCTGTGCGGCCGCTTCAGCGGGCGCATCGTGCGCGACGTGAACACGCAAGCCCCGACCCCCGCCTGGATGGTCGAGCGCTTGGCGCGTTGTGGCCAGCGCAGCGTCAGCGCGCTCGTGGACATCTCCAACTACGTGATGTTCGAATACGGCCGGCCTTCGCACATCTTCGACCTCGACCGCATCCACGACAAGCTGGTGGTGCGCTGGGGCCGCACCGGCGAGACGCTGGAACTGCTCAACGGCAACACCATCGAGGTCGACGCGCAGGTGGGCGTGATCGCCGATGCGCAGCAAGTCGAGTCGCTGGCCGGCATCATGGGCGGCCAGGCCACGGCAGTGTCTGACGCCACCCGCCACATTTACGTCGAAGCCGCGTTCTGGTGGCCCGAGGCGGTGCAGGGCCGCTCGCGCCGCTACAACTTCAGCACCGACGCCGGCCACCGCTTCGAACGCGGCGTGGACCCTGCTGGCACGGTGGAGCACATCGAGCGCATCACGCAGCTCATCATCGACATCTGCGGTGGCCGCGCCGGCCCCATGGACGACCAGGTGCTGGCCTTGCCGCCCGCCACCCCCGTGGCCATGCGCGTGGAGCGTGCCGCGCGCGTGATCGGCCTGCCCGTCACCCAGGCGCAGTGCCTTGACGTGTTCCGCCGCCTGGGCCTGCAAACGCGCGAGGAGCCGGGCGTGCTGACCGTGGTGCCACCGAGCTGGCGCTTCGACCTGAAGATCGAAGAAGACCTGATCGAAGAGGTGGCGCGTGTCGTCGGCTACGACAAGCTGCCCACCACACCGCCCGTGGCGCCGGTCACGGCGCGGGTGCCTGCCGACTCGCACCGCAGCGCCCACGCCCTGCGCCGCAGCCTGGCCGCGGCCGGCTACCAAGAGACCATCAGCTTCAGCTTTGTCGAAGCCCGCTGGGAACACGAACTGGCCGGCAACGCCGACCCCATCAAGGTGCTCAACCCGATCGCAGCACCCCTGGCCGTGATGCGGTCCAGCCTCATTGGCAGCCTGGTGCAGGTGTTGCGGACCAACCTGGCGCGCAAGACGGGCCGCGTGCGGGTGTTCGAAATCGGCCGCGTCTTCATGCGCGCGCCGCAAGCCAGCGACGGCCCGCTTGCGGTGGCCGGTGTCGACCAGCCCATGCGTGTGGCTGCGCTGGCCTACGGCCCCGCTGAGGCCCTGCAATGGGGCCGCAAAGAGCAGTCCGTGGACTTCTTCGACATCAAGGGCGATGTCCAGGCCTTGCTGTTCCCGCGCCAGGCCAGCTTTGTGGCAGCCAACCACCCGGCGTTGCACCCGGGGCGCTGTGCGCGGGTGGTGCTTGACGGGTGCGACATCGGCGTCGTCGGCGAACTGCACCCGCGCTGGCGCCAGGCTTACGAGCTGCCAGCAGCGCCGGTGCTGTTCGAACTCGACCTGGCCGCGCTGCAGCAGCTGCCAGTGCCAGTGTTCAGTCCCGTGCCCCGGCAGCAGCCGGTGTTGCGCGACCTGGCCCTGGTATTGCGTGACGACGTGCCGCACGACGCCCTGATGGCGCAGCTGCGCGCCGACCCGGCCGGCTTGGTCCGCAGCGCCAGCCTGTTCGACCTGTACAAGCCGACCACGCCGGTGGCGGGCCTGCAAGCTGGCGAACGCAGCATGGCGGTGCGCCTGGAATTGCTGGACGCAGGTGCGACACTCACCGACGAGCGCATCGACGCGACGGTGGCGGCGGCACTGGCCCGCGCGCATGCGG
>JANOLY010000306.1:0-1590 GCA_031420055.1 Burkholderiales bacterium
TTGGGCAACGGGCCCGCCGAGCAAGCCGTGCAGCGTTGCCAGGCCAGCCTGGCCTTGTGCGCCGGGCAGGCCGACACGCGAGCGGGCATGTCGGCTTCAGACGCCATCCGCGTCACGGCCCTGGCGGCCGCCGCGCTGGCCAAGCAACAGTCGCCGCGCGCCATGCAGCTGCTGCGCGACGCGCTGGCCCGTGTTGACGCCGCGCAACTGCCCGCTGACGACGCCGCCCACCGCGCGCTGGCGGTGGCCGGCAACAACCTGGCCGGCACGCTGGAAGAAAAGGCCGAGCGCAGCCCTGACGAGGTCGCCCTGATGATCCTGGCCGCACAAACCGGCCGGCGCTTCTGGGCGCTGGCCGGCGGCTGGCTGGAGATCGAACGCGCCGAGTACCGCCTGGCCATGACCTGGCTGCAAGCCGGCGACCTGCTGCAGGCGCGCCACCATGCGCAAGCGTGCCTGGACACCGTGCAGCGCGAATCCGCCCCGGCCCTGGAACGCTTCTTCGCCTGGGAAGCCCTGGCCGCGGTGGCGCGTGCCGCTGGCAGTGCTGACGCCGAACCAGCCGTCACCCAGGCCCGGCTGGCATTCGCCGACCTTGACGAGGCCGACCGCGGCTGGTGCCAGGCCAGCCTGGACAAGCTCAGCACCTGAGCGGCTGCGCGCGCTGCGGCCCCGCTAGACTCCGCGCACCCCGAAACACCGCCACCGAAAGACCGCCGCGATGCCCGACCCCATCCTCGTCGCCCAGCGCGGCAGCCTCAGCTGCGAACTGCTGCCCGCCCTGGCCAACCGCCATGGCCTCATCACCGGCGCCACCGGCACCGGCAAGACCATCACGCTGCAGACCCTGGCCGAGAACTTCAGCAAGATCGGCGTGCCGGTGTTCATGGCCGACGTGAAGGGCGACCTCACCGGCATCAGCCAGCCCGGCAGCATCAGCCCGAAGCTGGCCGCGGTGCTGAAAGACCGCGAGCTGCCCACGCCCGAGCCGCTGACCTGCCCGGCCACGCTGTGGGACGTGTTCGGCACCAGCGGCCACCCGGTGCGCGCCACCGTCAGCGACATGGGCCCGCTGCTGCTGACGCGCATGCTGGCGCTCAACGACACCCAGGCCGGCGTGCTGAGCCTGGTGTTCAAGATCTGCGACGACAACGGCCTGCTCATCCTGGACATGAAGGACCTGCGCGCCGCGCTGCAGTACGTGGGCCAAAACGCAGCGCAGTTCACCACCGAGTACGGCAACATCAGCGCGGCCAGCGTGGGCGCCATCCAGCGCGGGCTGCTGCAGATCGAAGAGCAAGGCGGCGACAAGTTCTTCGGCGAGCCCATGCTCGACATCAGCGACTTCATGCAAACAGTCGACGGCAAGGGCGTCATCAACATCCTGGCCGCCGACCAGCTGATGAACGCGCCGCGCCTGTACGCCACGTTTTTGCTGTGGATGCTGTCGGAGCTGTTCGAGCTGCTGCCTGAAGTGGGCGACCTGGAAAGGCCCAAGCTGGTGTTCTTCTTCGACGAGGCGCACCTGCTGTTCAAGGATGCCCCCACGGCGCTCGTAGAGCGCATTGAACTCGTGGTGCGGCTGGTGCG
>JANOLY010000307.1:0-2348 GCA_031420055.1 Burkholderiales bacterium
GCAGCCCAGTGCAGCACGAACACACTTGCCAGCACCGCCAGCAGTGCCAAAGACACGCTGCGCACATCGATCGGCGTACTGGGCGGCCTAGGTGCTGCCTCGGCAGCAGGTGCCGGCAAGGTCGCGTCGGCCGGAGCCACCGTGTCGAGCGCAGCCGAATTCGCGGTCTGATCTGCGCCCTCCACTTCCGACATGGCGCTCATCGCACAGGCTCGGTGCGCAGCTGCGTTGTCGGGCGAGCGGCGCGGGGCAAGGCTGAGGCTCGTCGATGACGTGGAAGCACTCGGCCTCGTCTGACCATTGGCCATGCGGCCAGCCATGGGTGTTGGCGGGAACGGCGATTCATGCCGGCATCATCCCGAGCCGACGTCGCGCCAGATAGCGGCTGCCGCCGGGACTTGGTGTCGGCACATTCCTACGACGGGCTGGGCTATGGCGCGGCCTGCGGCCGGCCCGAGCCCAGGATCTGCGAGTAGGCCCAGGTGAACTCCGCGCCGATCAGGAAAATCTGTGCGGAGTAGTAAATCCAGACCATCACCACCACCACCGAGCCCGCCGCGCCGAAGACCGAGGCGACGCTGCTGATGCCGATGTACAGCCCGATCATGGCCCGACCCAGCACGAAGAGCAGCGCCGTGCACGCAGCTCCCACCAGCACGTCGCGCCAGGCCACACGCACGCGCGGCAGCCACTTGTAGATCATCGCGAACAGCGCGGTCAGCAGGCTGAAGTGGACCACCAGGTCCAGGGCCATGCCGACCGCTCGCCAGGCGCCGAACCAGGGTGACCACCAGGCGTTGAAGGCGGCCAGGCCAGCGCTGACCACCAGCGACACGATCAGCAGGAAGCCCACGCCCAGGATCAAGCCGAACGAGAGCAGCCTGGAACGCAGCAGCGCCCAGAGGCCGTTGCGGGCCGGCGGCGTCGGGGCGCGCCAAATGTGATCCATGGCCGACTGCAACTCGGCCAGCACGGTGGTGGCGCCAACCAGCATCAGCACCACGCCCAGGCAAGTGGCCATCCAGCCGGTGGTGGGCTGGTCGGCGCTGACGATCAGCTGCTCGATGGCCGCTGCAGCTTCGGCGCCGACCAGCCCCGAAATCTGCGCAACGATCTGCCCGCGCGCCGCGTCGCCACCGAAGACCGCGCCGACCAGCGCGATCACGATCAGCAGCAGTGGGGCCAGCGAGAACAGCGTGTAGTACGCCAGCGCCGCACCCATGCTGGGCCCGCGGTCTTCGATGAAGCCGTGCAGCGCGCGCTTGACCACGGCGCGGTACGACGCGATGGCCCTCATCCGTCTCGTCTCGCCGCTGCCGCTGCCGCTGGCTGGGCTGCGCGTGGCGGGCCTTGCCCATCCAGGCACCTTCTCATGATCACGGCCTATCTTGCAAAGCACTCACTCTACGCAGCGCAGGCGGCCCACATCAGCAGGCGGCACCGCTTTGGCTTGTGGGCGCGCGCCTACAGCTTGAGCCCGCTGCCGGGCGGCGACGGGCACGGCCGCCGTGCCGCAGGCCCGGAGCCGTCCTACCTCTCCCGGCACGGCAGTCCTACAGGTGCGGGCGGCGCACAGACTTAGATTGGCGAGTCGAATTTCCGACGCCCTGGGGACTCGTGATGCCCAACCCAATTGAGGATGCGTGCCTGCGCGCTTGCAACGACTGCGCTGCGGCATGCTTGATGTGTGCAACGGCCTGCCTGGCGGAAGCCGACCCCAGGCCCATGGTGCGCTGTATCGCCTTAGATCTGGAATGTGCTGACATTTGCCGTCTTGCGGCTGCGTCGATCGCCCGGGGCGGCGCGCACATGCGAGCCATCTGCGCGCTCTGCGCGCAAGCCTGCCGCAGTTGCGCAGCCGAGTGCGACAAGCACAGCATGGACCACTGCCAACGCTGCGCCGAGAGTTGCTCGCGCTGCGCCGACGCCTGTCTCGCCATGGCGCACTGACCACCCACGTTCACCCACCAGGAGACATCGATGCACCTCAAAACACTCAAGCCCGTCCAGGCGATGCGCCTCGTGCCGCTCGCCGCACTTTGGCTTGCATCTGCTGCTGCGCAGGCGCAGACCGCGCCTGCCATGCCCCACGCCGCCAGCATGCCCATGGGGCAGATGCACAAGGGTGGAACTGGGCCGCATGACATGAAGGCGTCCATGATGAAGGGCATGGACGGCATGCAGAAGATGTCGATGTCGGGTGACATCGACAAGGACTTCGCGATGATGATGAAGATGCACCATCAGCAGGCCTTGGACATGGCCGAGGCGCAGCTTGCGACAGGCAAGTCCGCTGAAATGAAGACCATGGCCAGGCAGATCATCGTGGCGCAGAAGAAAGAAATCGC
>JANOLY010000308.1:0-4625 GCA_031420055.1 Burkholderiales bacterium
GCAAAGCCTTCAGCGTGGACCAGCCCGGGCGCGCCGGCATGTCGGCCAGCGCGCGGGCGCTGGCCAGCACCACGTCGGGCTGGGCGCGGATCACGAACTCGGGGTTGAGCTGCGGAAACGGCCCCAGCGCCGCCGGCACCACGTTGCCCAGTTTCAGCAGGGCCAACAGTTCGCCGATGAACGACGCCTCACCGGCCGCATACGGCACCGCCGCGACTTCCACGTACAGCGTGCGGCCACGCCAGGCCGGCGGCACACGTTGCGCCGCCGCCGCAATGCGGGTGTCGATGTGCTCCAGCAAGCGCTCGCCCTCGCCCGGCGCCCCCAAAGCCAGCGCCACACGCTGCACCATGCGTCGCGTGTCGGCCAGGCTTTGCGGCTCCAGCGCCAGCACCGGCAGACCCAGTGACTCCAACCGGTCCACGGCACGCGACGACACCGCCGCCAGCACCAGGTCGGGCGTGAGCGCCACGATGCGTTCGATCTGCGTGTCTTCCAGCCCACCCAAACGCGGCAAGCCGCGCACCGAGGCCGGCCAATCGGAATGGCGGTCCACACCCACCAGCCGGGCGCAGGCCTGCAGCGCGCAAACCGTTTCGGTCAGCGACGGCAGCAGCGAGACGATGCGCAGCGGCGCGCTGGCCAATGTCACGCTGCGGCCGCGGTCGTCGAGCACCACCGTCTGGCTCCGCACCGTCAGCGGCCCCAGGGCCAGCAGCAGGGCCAGCAGCATGGGCCGGAGCCGGCCGGGCAGCAGCGCCTGCAGCCGAGCCGGCAGCCGAGCCTGCAGCAATGGTGCAAAGATCTTCATGACCGACGCATCCCGCTCAAGGCCGCGGCTCGTAGCGCAACACCAACCAGGCCTGGCGGCCCAGGCCCTGGTAGTCGCGCACGGGTTCGATGCGTTCATCGCTGGCGTTGAGCAGCTTGGCCTGCACCGTCCACGCGGCGGCGACGCGCCAGGTGGCTTGCAGGTCCACCGTGGTCTCTGCCGCCAGGGTCTTGCCGCCGTCGGGGCGGTTGCCGACGTGCAGCAGGCTGGCACCTGCTGTCCAGTGTCCGGTTGTCCAGTCGACACCCAGGCTGCCTTGATGCTCGGCACGGCGCGGCAGTGGCGCGCCGCTGTTCAGGTCGCGTGCGCGCAGGTGGTCGTATTGCACGCGCCCGGTCCAGACCCCCAGCGTGTGCGACGCCGCCAGCGTGGCGCCCTGCAACTGGGCGCGGCTGGTGTTGCCGGCGCAGCCGAAGTTGTAGCCCGCGCCGGGCGGGCAAAAGCTGCGGTTGTTTTGGTAGCCGATGAGGTCGCTGACGCGGTTGCGGTACAGCGTGGCGCTGGCCTGGCTGCTGGCGGCCTGCCAGTTCAAGCCGGCCTCGACACTGCGCCCGCGCTCCGGCCGCAGGCTGGCCACGCCGTAGTTGGGGAAGTACAGGTCGTTGAAGCTGGGCGCGCGAAAGGTGCTGCCGGCCAGGGCGCGCAGCTTCAAGCCCGGTGCCAATGTGTAGGCGCCGCCAACGCGGCCGGTGTTGACGGGCTTGAAGTCGGACGGGTCGTCGCTCCGCACATCGGCCTGCCAGGCCCAAGGCCCGTGCTGGCCGGTGAGTTCGAGCACCAGCGCGCGGGTCTGGCGTTCGACATCGGCCACAAAACTGGTGGAACTGGCGCGGTCCTGGTTGCTCTCCAGCGCCACCACCCACTGGCCCAGCGGCCCGTGGCGCCAGGCCAGCTGCGCGCCGAACAATTGCCGCGTGGTGCGGAAGCGGCTGCTGACGCTGCCGCCGCTGCGCGAGTCGTCCAGGCTGCGCGAGCCGCGTGCGCTGGCCACCAGGCCGGCGGCAAATTCACCGCGCCAGTCGAGCGACGCGACCTCGGTAGCCAGTCGGGTGCGGAAGTCGGGGGTGTTGTTCTGGCTGAAGCTTGGCGCCAGAAACTCGCTGGCGTCGTACTGGCTGTTCAGCCGCGTGCGCACCAGGCTCAAGCCCAGGCGCTGGCCACGGGCCGGCTGCAGGCCCAGGCGCACCTGCGCTGATTCAAGCTGGTAGCCGTCGGGGTCGGGGTTGTGGTTGCCGAACTGGTCGCCGGCGCGCAGGGCCGAGACACCGCCGCTGCGCTCACTCGCCGCCGACACCGCGTAGTCCCACAACACACTGCCGCCGCGCACCCCGGCTGACACTTCGCTGCTGCCATAGCCGCCCACCGCCAGCGCGCCATGCACCTGCGGCGTGGCCATGCCGGCCTGGCCGGCGCGGGTGAAGACCTGCACCACACCGCCCACGGCATCGGCGCCATACAGGCTGGAGCCCGGGCCGCGCAGCACCTCGATGCGTTCCACCTGCGACAGCGACAGCGCCTCCAGCGCTGCCGAGCCCAGCGTGGCCGAGCCTATGCGCACACCGTCCACCAGCACCACCGACTGGCCCGACGAGGCGCCGCGCAGCAGCAAGCCGGTGGTCTGCCCTGGCCCGCCGTTGCGCAACAACTGCACACCGGCCTGGCGGCGCAGCAAGTCGGCCAGCGAGTCGGCGGTGGTGGTCCGAATGGCCTCGGCGTTGATGACCACCACGTCGGCGGCCAAACGTGCACTGGACAGTGGCTCGCGGCTGCCGCTGACCACCACCACCTCGGCTGGCTGCGCTGTGGCATGCCGCGTCGCGGCGCCGAGCGTGAGAAAACAAGCGGAGAACAGGAATGCCGGCGCGCACGCGCGGCGTGATTTGAATGAATGGACCAAGACACCCTCCAGCCGCACACCCCGTGCAGGCTTGAACAAAGAAGCGCCAACGGCACCGAGGGCAGGCTGGGCGCGGCCACAAGCGGGGCCTGACGCACCGGCCCGCGCTGCCCTGTCGCAACGCCAGCTCCCATCGCATCAGGCCGGTATCCGGGCTCGCGAGTGCTGGGGTGGGGAACCACTCCAAAGTGCGTCGCGCCTTCCCAGGTTCAGCTGAACCCAGTGGCTTGTCTTGCGACGCGCTCCTCGCTGACCGTTGCGGGGGCAGCGCCGGAATCGGTTGCGCTCAAGTGCAAGCGCATCCTCACCGGCTTCCCGTTTAACCCGCCGCCCTTGATGGGGACGGCAGGCACCTGGTGCAAGCGGGGCCGATGGTAGCGCAGCGCGCCGCTGCGCCCTTCGATGAGGCAGGTTTGGTGTCTAGCCGAGCACGGCAGCCACCGTCTTCATCGGCACGTAAAGACGCCGTCGGTTGGTCTGCAGGGGCACGAAGTCAAAGTGGCTGTAGAAGGCTGCCGCAGCGTCGTCCTTGGCGTCCACCACAACCGCCATGGCGGCAATCTCGGCTGCATTCGCCAGGCTGCGGCGCAAGGCGTCCAGGAGCAAGAACTCGCCCATGCCCTGGCCCTTCACCCGCGAATCAACGGCCAGGCGGCCGATGAGGGTGACGGGCAGTTGGGGGTAACGGGGCAGCTTCTTGGCCAGTGCTGGCGCCAGTTCGTCCATGGTGAGAACCGAGGCCGAGAGCGTGTAGTAACCCAGCACGGCGGACGCCGGCGGCTCGACCAGCACAAAGGCTGCGGCCACGTGTTTTTCAGCGTCCTGGCGGGCCTGTTGATGCAAGTAGCGGTCAAGCGCACTGCTGCCGCAGCCAAAGCCCTGGCGGTCGTGCCGTTTGTCCAGCGGCTCGATGCGGCGCGCGGTGCTGGACACAAACGGCTAAAGCCCGAGCTGCTTCTTGTAGGCCGCAGCAGCCTGGCGCAGGCGCTTGCTGGGTGCTGGCGGGTCAAGCAGGTTCTTGACAAAGGCGGCCTGTTCGGCTTTGGAGAGTCTGATGGCTTCGTGGGCGTCGATGACACGGGACGCGGCCTCCTGGGCGCTGGCGACCACGAACTCCGAGAGCGTGCGACCTGACAAGGCGGCGGCCCTTTGCAGCAGGCTCTTCTGGGCACTGGACACCCGCGCTTCCAGGCGGGCGCCGCGTGCGGGTTCGGTGATGGGGGCGGTGGCGGTGGACATGGCCCTAGCTCCGGTGGGTCTGTGGTCTTCAAACGGTCAGCCAATGTACGCTGTTTGTCCGTACACAACAAGCTGGGACCCCACCTGGCAGGGTGACCTGTGGTGCATCGCAACGCCGCGCCCACAGCCGCGCTCGATACAATCGCCCTTTCTCACCACGGCCCCTGTCTTGCTGCGCGACACGTGCAGCGCGCCGGCCGATCCACATGACCAAGTTTGTCTTCGTCACCGGCGGTGTGGTGTCCTCGTTGGGCAAGGGCATCGCCGCCGCTTCCCTGGCCGCGATTCTTGAATCGCGCGGCCTCAAGGTCACCCTCATCAAGCTGGACCCGTATCTCAACGTCGACCCCGGCACGATGAGCCCGTTCCAGCATGGCGAGGTCTTCGTCACCGACGACGGCGCCGAGACCGACCTCGACCTGGGCCACTACGAGCGCTTCATCACGACACGGATGAAGCGCAGCAACAACTTCACCACCGGCCAGATCTACAAGTCGGTGCTGGAAAAGGAGCGCCGCGGCGACTACCTGGGCAAGACGGTGCAGGTGATCCCGCATGTCACCAACGAGATCCAGGAATTCATCAAGCGCGGTGCTACATCCACAAATTCGGCTGATCTGGACGTGGCCATCGTCGAGATCGGCGGCACGGTGGGCG
>JANOLY010000309.1:0-1530 GCA_031420055.1 Burkholderiales bacterium
GGCGTGCGTTGTCCAGCGCCACTTCACCCGGTGGTTTGCCGGCGACGGGGTTGCGCGCTTCGGGCACCGGCAGCTCCTTGGGCTTCTGCGACTTGATCGGCGCTGGCTTGTCGGGCGCCGCTTCAGGCTTGGCGACTTCAGGCTTGCTGGCGTCAGCCACTTCTGCCTTGGACGGTGGTGGTGGCGGTGTCGCCGCACGTTCCAGCAGCAGCCTGGCGATGGGCGCCGGCAGCGGCTGCACTTCCACGCGCTCGAGCTTTGGCATCGGCAGCCAGGGCATCACGATGCCCAGCAGCAGTATCAAAACCAGCACCCAGCGGGCGATGCGCTGGAAGCGCTTTTCATCGTCGGCCGAACTCGCCCACGGCAGCGTGGGCACGCGGAAGCTGGCCATCGGCGCCAGCGGGGACATGGCAAGTACCGCCATCACACGTCCCTCCGCCGCACCGCAAACGACACATCAGCAAAGTTGGCGCGCGCGCACGTGACCATCACCTTGCGCAGCAGGCTGTAGGGCATCTGCTTGTCGGCCATGATGGTCACGGCTTGCTGCTCGGCCTTGTTCTCGGCGCGCACGGCCTGGCGCGTGGCCAGCACGTCGAGCTCGGCCTTCAGCGTGGGGATCAAGTCGTCGCTTGCTGCCATCACCTGCGCCACCGACGCGATGCGGCGGCCGTCAACCAGGATGTCGTCACCCGCCACCACCAGCAGCACGGTCTGCCTGGGCGCCTTCTCGGCCATTGCCAGCGGCAGGTTCACGGCCTTCGGGCTGACGAGTGTTTCCACACCGGCGGCGCTGGACAGCAGGAAGAAGATCAGGATCGTGAAGACGTCGATCAGCGACACCAGGTTCATGTCCATCGTGGCGCCACTGCGGCCACGGTGCTCAGTGCGCCGCTCGCGCGCGGTTCGGGTGGCCATCAGCTGGTTCCTTTGGCGGCGGCCTTGCCGGCGGCGGGTGGGGCGGGCTGCGTGCTGCCTGCTTGCCGCCGCATCGGCGCGTCGCCGATGGAGATACTGGGGAAGAGTTCCGCGCGCACCAGCCTGGCACCGTCGGCAGTGACGGCGGATCGCACGGTGTCCATCACCTGCACCAGGTCGTCGTAGGGTGTGTCGGGCTCGGCCAGCACGCTGGACTCGATCTTGTCGGGGAACTTGGCCTTGAGCATCACCATCAGCGTGGTGAGTGCCTTCAGGTCATGCTCGGCGTTTTTCTTCTCGATGCGCTGGATGAGGCCGCCGATGCGGTCGCCCACCTCGATGGCATCGCGGCGAATCACCACTTCCAGCTGCAAGTCGTTGCCCTTCAGTTGCTCCACTGCCGACTGTTGCGCGGGCAGGTTCAGGTCCAGCACAGCCAGGCGCGAGAAGACGGCGGTGGACAGCAAGAAGGGCACCAGCACCACGATCAGGTTGATGAACGCGGTGATCTCCAGGTGCGCGCCCTGTTTGCGCAGGCGGCGTCGTCTCATGGCCGGTGTTCCTTCAGCTTGGTCTGCACAGACAGCATCAAGTCGCGCGCTGTTCGCG
>JANOLY010000310.1:0-6957 GCA_031420055.1 Burkholderiales bacterium
GCCTCGCGACCCCTGCCGCCATGCGCCGACCAACGCACCTACGCGTGCAGCAAAATTGCGCCTATGGGCTCGACCGTCAACACCGAAGACAGCACGGCATTCATTCCCTTCGAGGAGTTTCGCAACGGCCTGCCCCATGGCCGCTTTCGTGTCGTCGTCAATCCGGCGCTGGCCAAGCCGAGGATCACACCGGGTCACGCAAGCACGGCTTGCACCGGCCAGCACCGCGCGCGCGTCAAACGCCGGCCGCGGCCGCGCGGCTCAATCCAGCAGAACCAGATGACCCTGTTCCTGCGCGGCCCGCACCGCCTCGGAGGGCAGGGCCACCGAACTCTGCCCGCGGCTTCCCCACACGATGTCGGTGAGCGGGCCGTTCATGCACTCGACCATGCACGGGCCGATCGGGATATTGAGCTTGCGGCCGTTTGCCGCCAGGTAGGTCACGGGCCCGGTGATGCGGGCGGTGTGCGTGGTCATGTTCATGGTCATGGTCATGGCAGCGAACTGGCTCGTCGTGGACTTTGATCAGGTACCAGCGCTGCGATCGTGGGCGCGAAGCCACTGCCCGTCTGTGCGTTTGAGAACACTGGCGGCCCGGTGTCACCAACCCGGCTGCGGCGCGCGCTATGGCGCCCGGCGTGGACGGCTCGAGTGTCGCGATGCGCGGCGTAGGAAGAAACCTACCTCGGCCGGCGACTTGGTCCGGTGGTCGTGGACATGGCGGCGGGGAAGATGGCTGCATGGGCAGTCGCTGTCCAGCAGCCTGGAGCAACAGCTTGCAGCTTCTTGCAGCCCGCCACACCGCAAAGGACACGTCATGCCAAGCATAAACCCAGCCACCGACAACCCGGAGGCCCCGCCGGTGGCCGCAGCCGAGGCCCGTTCCGTGGCGCCCTTGCTGGTGGGTGGCATCGAAGCGGTGAGCCGTACGCGCTTGCTGACGGTGACTGCAGACAGCCTGCTCGTCGAGGTGGCAGCGCTGCTGTCGAGCGCGCAGATCAGCGTTGTCGTGGTGTGTGATGCAGCGGGCGCGCCACAGGGCATCGTTACCGAGACCGTACTGGTCAGACGGTTGGGGTTGGGTCAAGCCGACTTCTTCACCACCTCGGCGGGTGAGGTGATGACGCGGGGCTTCGTGACTTGCGCACCCGAAGACGTGCTGTCCGATGTGCTGTCGATGATGCACGAGCGCGGACTGATCCATTTGTTGCTGGTGGATGCGGACAACAAGCTGCTGGGCGTCGTGAATGCCCGCGACGGGTTGCGCGCGCTGCTGGCCGCGGGCAACCACGAAGAAGAACTGCTGCGCAACTACGTGATGGGTATTGGCTACCAGTGAACACTGAGCGCTGACCGCTGACCGCTGCCCTCCAGCGCAGGCCACGATCGATTGCCTTGTCAAACAGGAGCGACACATGAACCCACCCTCCACCGCGTTGTCCGGCAGCGCGCCTGTGGACCAAGACCTTGCCGAGCAGGCCCGCCCCGGACACGGCGTGCCGTCGCAAGACCCGAACCCCGCGGCGCAGATGCGGTTGGACCCCGAGGAGGCCCAGCGCGAGGCCGGCTCGGTGCTGATGGGTGGCGGCATGGTGGCCGGCGCGGCCGCCGGCGCCACGATTGGCGTCTTGGTGGCAGGCCCGGTGGGGGTGGTGGTCGGCGGCGCAGTGGGTGCCGTCGCCGGCGCGCTGGGGGGCGCCGCCGCCGGCAACCTGGTGAACGACGCGGAGCCGCGTCGCGCCGTCACGGCTGCGGCTGACACCGTTCGCCTGCACATCGACGACACCGGTGGCAGTGGCCGAGCGGTGGTGCTGATCCACGGCTGGCCGCTGTCGGCGCAGGCCTGGGAGCCGCAGGTGTCGGTGTTTCAGGCCGCCGGCTATCGCGTGGTGGCCTATGACCGTCGAGGTTTCGGCCGCTCGGACAAGCCGCATTCGGACTACAGCTACGACACGCTGGCCGACGACCTGCAGCGCGTCATGGACCAGTGCGAATTGCAAGACGTGACGCTGGTCGGCTTCTCGATGGGTGGCGGAGAAGTCGCGCGTTACGTCTCGCGGTTCGGGCCATCACGCCTGCACAGCGTGGTGTTTGCCGCAGCCGTGCCACCGTACCTGATGAAGGCGGCCGACAACCCCGACGGTCCGCTCACACCCGAAATGGCGCAAGAGAAGAAGCAGGCGTTCGAGCAGGACCGCAGTGCCTACTTCGACCAGTTCACGCGCAGTTTCTTCTCTGCCAACGGGGAACAGCTGGTCACCGAGGCGCAGCGCGCCCAGGCGATCGCCCTGTGTAACCAGTCGGCGCAACATGCGGCGCTGGCTTGCATGGACGCGTTCGCCACCACCGACTTCCGCGAAGACCTGAAGAAACTGTCCCTGCCCACGCTGGTGATCCATGGCGACGCGGACGCCGTCGTGCCGATCGAAGGATCGGGCCTGCGCACCCACCGCGCCGTGCCCCACAGCCAACTGGTGACGGTGAACGGTGCACCGCACGGGCTGAACCTGTCTCACGCGAGACTGTTCAACGCAGCCTTGTTGACGTTCTTGAAGGTCTGAGTCGCCGTGACCGCCATCGCCACCGCCATCGGCATCGGCAGCGTGTTTTTGTTGGCCGCAAATCCCGCTCTGGCCCAGGCAGGGCACATGATGGGCGGCGGCTGGGGCTACGGCTGGATGGGCGGCTACGGCGGCTACTGGATGCCGGTCGTGCTGGTACTGGTGATCGGCCTGGTGATCTGGGTCATCAAGCGAAAGTAAGTTGAAACGTCGCGCCGCACGGTGCGCAGGCGCAGCTTTTATCTACAGCGTGGTGGCCACCGCGGCACCACAGGTGTTTCCGGAATCGTTCCAGGCCATGGGTCGCGTGGCGGTGTACTTCGAGGCCGCGGCGGTGATCATCTCGCTGACTTTGCTGGGCCAGATTCTGGAGTTGAAAGCCCGCTCGCAGACCTCCGCCGCCATCAAATCGCTGCTCGGCCTGGCGCCGAAGACGGCGCGGCGCATCCAGGCCGACGGCGGCGAGGAGGACATCCCGCTCACCCATGTGCACGTGGGCGACACGCTGCGTGTGCGCCCGGGCGAGATAGTGCCGGTCGACGGCGTGGTGACTGAACGCGCCAGTGCCGTCGATGAATCGATGCTCACCGGCGAGCCCATGCCGGTGGGCAAACGTGCCGGCGACAAGCTGATTGGCGCCACGATGAACACCAGCGGCGCGCTGGTCATGCGCGCCGAAAAGGTGGGCACACAAACGGTGCTGGCCAGCATCGTGCAGATGGTGGTGCAGGCGCAGCGCTCGCGCGCGCCGATGCAGCGCCTGGACCAGGGCAGCGAACACCCGCTGGCCGCGGCCATCGTCGCCGCGGCGCGCGAGCGCGGCCTGGCGATGAACAAGGTCGCGGGCTTCGAGTCGAGCACCGGCATGGGTGTGCGCGGCAGCCTCGGTGGCCAGGCCCTGGCTCTGGGCAACACGGCGCTGATGACGCAGTTGGGCATCGGCGTGGACACGCAAAAGGCGCCCGCCGAGGACCTGCGTGCCCAGGGTGCCAGCGTGATGCTGCTGGCCGTCAACGGCAAAGCCGCCGGCTTGCTGGCGGTGTCCGACCCCATCAAGGCCAGCACCGCGCAAGCCTTGGCCACGCTCAAGGCCAGTGGCCTGCGCGTCATCATGGCCACCGGCGATGGCCTGACGACGGCCAAGGCCGTGGCGGCCCGGCTGGGCATCGATGAAGTCCATGGCGAAGTCAAGCCGGTCGACAAGCTGGCGTTGGTGGAGCGCTTGCAGCGCGAGGGCCGTGTCGTGGCAATGGCCGGCGACGGCATCAACGATGCACCCGCGCTGGCCAAGGCCGATGTCGGCGTGGCGATGGGCACTGGCACCGACGTGGCCGTGAACAGCGCGCAGGTCACGCTCGTCAAGGGCGACTTGCGCGGCATCGCCCAGGCCCGCGCGATCTCGGCCGAGACCATCGCCAACATGAAGCAGAACCTGGGCTTTGCGTTTGTCTACAACGCTCCGGGTGTGCCGCTGGCCGCGGGTGTGTTGTTCCCCTTCACCGGCTGGTTGCTGTCGCCGATGATCGCGGCGTTGGCGATGAGCCTGAGCTCGGTGTCGGTGATCGGCAACGCCCTGCGGCTGCGCGGCGCGGCGGCGCCTGTTCAGGGCGGCGAGGCTGCGCGTGTGCTGCCGTAGATGTGCCAGACCGCGACAAACATCGCCGCGATGGCCGGGCCCAGCACAAAGCCGTTGATGCCAAACACCGCCATGCCACCCAGGGTGGTGGTCAGCACCAGGTAGTCCGGCAGGCGGGTGTCCTTGCCGACCAGCAGCGGGCGCAGCAGGTTGTCGACCAGACCGATCACCAACACCCCCCAGGCGACCAGCCCCAGGGCCGACCCGATCGCACCGGCAAGAAAGAAGTACAGCGCCACCGGCACCCAGACCAGGGCCGCGCCCACGGCAGGCAGCAGTGACAGGAAGGCCATCACGACCGCCCACAACAGGGCCCCGTCCACCCCCAGATACCAGAATGCCAGCCCGCCCAACAGCCCCTGCAGGGCGGCCACGAACAGGTTGCCCTTGACGGTGGCGCGGATGACGACGGTGAACTTCTCGAACAGCTCGCGGCGGTGCGCGCTGGCCAGCGGAATGGCGTGGCGCAGGTCGCGCGCCAGTGTCTCGCCATCGCGGATCAGGAAAAACGCCAAGTACATGGTGATGAACAGTTCGACCACAAACTCGAAGGTGTTCTGGCCGATGGCCAGCGCCTGCGTGGCGATGAACTGGCTGCCCTGAGAAAGGGCGTCACTGGCGCGCTGTTGCAGGGTGCCGAAGTCGATCACGCCCAAGCGCTCGAGCAGGTCGGTGACCGGCGGCGGCAGCGCCTCGAACAGCCCGCGCAAGTACAGCGCCGGATTCAACTCGCCCGACTGCAGACGCTGGTAGATGCCGGCGGCCTCGCGCGCGAGCGCGGCCGTGATCAACACCAGCGGCAGCACCACCATCAACAGCACCACCAGCAGCGTGGCCAGTGCGGCCAGGGTGCGCCGCTGCCGCAACCGCGGCAGCAAGCGGCGGTACAGCGGCGCGAAGAGCATCGCAATCACGGCGCCCCACAGGATCGTCCCGTACAGCGGCACCAGGATCCACGCCAGCGCAACCGAAACGGCAGCCAGCAGCAGCAGCAGCGTGGCGCCCTCGGCGGGTGTGGGCTCGTGGTCAGGGGGCGGCTGCATGGTCGACCCGATCAGCCGCACGCCCGCCTTCGACTAGCGCTTGTACCCGCCCAACAGCAGCAAGCCGCCAGCCACGATGGCGCCGATGCCCGCCCACATCGGCACGTTGACGGTCTTCGTCTCCGTCACCTTCAACTCAATGGGCCCCAGCTTCGCACCCGTGGTCTCCTTGTCGTAGCTGAAGCCGCCATAGGCCAGGCCCAGGATGCCAGCGACGATGAGCACGATGGCTGCAATCTGTTGGGTGTTCATGGTGTTGCTGTGCGCTTGGCTGCGAAGGCACCCAGGCTAGGCGCCACCGCGCGCGACGTCTGTTCGTTGCCGCACATAGCCAGCGTGCGTCGGTAGGACAGCGACTACAGACCCGCACGGCGCCGCCCGCTAGCGCCAGCCCTGTCGCTGCATACAGACTGCCAGCGCAGACACAGGAGCGGCAATGCCCAGAAGCGCACACGTCACCGGCCAGGTGGAGTACAGACAAGGTGATGGCGCGAACATCATCATTCGTCCCGGGCCTTGCGAGGTTGAAGAGACCGCGCTCGATGCCACCTTGAGTTGGGTCGATGGTGACTGGCACGGCTCGGCGGCCATGCCCATCGCCAGCTTTAGGGGCTATGTGGGCAGTGGCGCCATCCAGTTCACCGACAGCGTGGCGGCTTGATGCCCAGGCCCGAGACCCGCGCTGTCGCAACCCGGCGAACCTGCCCGAGCAGACCATGACCAAGATCCGCACCGGCCAGGCGCCCGCGGCGCTGACACGCGCACAGTTTCGAGAGCGCTTCAACGTGCGCTTTTACGACCCCGCGTTCGAGCCCGAACGAGAAGCCATCGCGCGCTTGGAGGCCATCGCGTGGGATGCCGTGCACGAGGGGCGAAAGGCCCCGATCACACGCCCCGCGGGCCGCGGCTTTGCCGACCCCAGTTATGAGGTGTCGGTGCAGTGGCTGGACACCCGAAAACGGCTGAATGCGGCGCAAAAGCGCTGGAGCGACAGCACCACGCCTTCGCGCGTATTGCTGATTTGTGGCAGCGCGCGCAACGACGGCACCTGCCCGGGTGAGGTCTCCAAGACCTGGCGCATGACCGACATTGCGCGGCGTGTGGTCGAACGCGCAGGCATCGAAGCCGACGTGCTCGACTTGAGCCTGGTGACCTCGGAGTACGGCCGCAACATCCACCCCTGCAAGGGCTGTGTCTCCAGCGCCATGCCGCTGTGCCACTGGCCTTGCAGCTGCTACCCCAACCACGCGCTGAACCAGGCCGACGACTGGATGGCGGAAATCTACGAGCGCTGGGTGGCCGCGCACGGGGTCATCATCCTGGCGCCCACCTACTGGTACCAGTCGCCGAGCCCGTTGAAGCTGATGATCGACCGCATGGTCAGCGCCGATGGTGGCAACCCCGACCCCACCACCACGCATGGCAAACGTGTCGCCGAGGCCAAGGCCATCGAGCAAAAGGGCTGGGACTATCCCAAACATGTGGCCGGCCGCGCTTATGGCGTGGTGGTGCACGGCGACGTGGCCGGCGTTGAAGCACACCGCCGAAACCTCACCGACTGGCTGGAGTGGATGGGCCTGATCGATGCGGGTGCCGCCGCCAAGCTGGACCGCTACATCGGCTACTACGAGCCCTACTACAACAGCCACGAGGCCCTGGACCAGGACAAGCCGGTGCAGGAAGAGGTCCGCAACGTCGCGCGCTCGGTGGTGCAAGC
>JANOLY010000311.1:0-7359 GCA_031420055.1 Burkholderiales bacterium
GACAGCATGGTGGTGAACATGTAGTCGACATCGCCGCGCAACAGCGCCAGCAGGGCCGGTGAGCCGCCCGGGTACGGGATGTGCGTGGCCGAGGTGCCGGCCATCAAGTTGAACATCACGGCGCCCAAGTGGCCCGGGCCACCCAGCCCGGGCGCGGCGTAGTTCAGCGAGCGCGCTTTGCTCAGAGCAATCAGTTCCTGCACGTTCTTCACGGGCAGCTTGGGGTTGACCACCAACAGGTTGGGCGCCTCCACCACCTTGCTCACGGCGACAAAGTCGCGCAGCAGGTTGTAGGGCAGCACCTTGCGCACACTCGGGTGCACGGCGTGCGAGGTGATGATGAGCCCCAGCGTGTAGCCATCGGCCGGCTGCTGCAGCATCGAGTGGATGCCGATGGTGGCATCGGCCCCGGGCTTGTTCTCGATGTTGACTTGATGGCCCCAGCGTTCAGACAAGCCCTGGCCGAGTTGACGTGCCAGCGTGTCGGCGCCGCCGCCGGGCGACCACGAGACGACAAACCGCACCGGGCGCGCCGGGAAGTCGGCCGCTCGGGCCGACGGGCTGTGGGCTGCGCCCAGTGCCAGGGCCCAAGGCGTGGCGCAGGCGGCGGTGGTGAAGCGGCGGCGGGTGATGCTCATGGGGTGTCTCCAGGGGTCAATGCGCCGCGCGGCATGCCGCGGCTTGTTGCGGGTTCAGGCCCAGCAGTTCGGCCAGCACGGTGTCGCTGTGTGCGCCCAGCGCCGGCACATCGCGGCGCGGCGCAGTGTGCAAGCCTGGCATTTGAAAGGGGGCGTGCGGCACCAGGTATTCACCCACCGCGTCGCGCACGGTGCCGGTGGCGCCGCGGGCGCGCAGTTGTTCGCTGCTCAGCGCCTCTTGCACGCTGAGGTAGCGCGTGCAGGGCACGCCCGCGGCCACCAGGCGCCGCTCGGCGTCGGCAGCTTGGTGCTGGCGCGTCCAGTCTTCGATCAGCCGCATCAGCTCGGCCCAATGCCGCTCGCGCGTCACGGTGCTGACAAAGCGCGGGTCGGCGAGCCAGTCTTCGCGCCCGATCACACGCGTCAGTGCCTCGAAGTTCTTCTGGCTCGTGGGGGCGATGACGATGAAGCCGTCCAGCGCCTGCAGCGGCGGGTACACGCGGCTGGCGGCGGGCGTGGGCGCCTGCCATTCCTGGCATTCAGCGACCAGGATGTTGAGCATGCCGTCGAGCAAGGCCACGTCGATGTACTGGCCCTGCCCGCAGCGCTGGCGATGAAACAGCGCGGCCTGAATGGCCGCGAAGGCCGACATGCCGCCGAAGACGTCTGCCGTGTAGGTGGCGGTGTTCTGCGGCTTGCCACCGCCCTGGTACTCCACCTGCGCCAGGTCAAAGCCGCTGGCGGCGTGGATGATGGGCGCGTAAGCCGGCCGGCCGGCGCTGGGGCCCGTCTGGCCAAAGCCCGAGATCGAGCAGTAGACGACATCGGCACGCAATGCGCGCACCGCCTCATAGCCCAGGCCCAGCCGGTCTGCCACGCCCGGGCGCCAGTTCTCGACCACCACGTCGCACTGGCGCGCCAGTGCCAGCGCCGCCGCCTGACCTGCTGGGTTCTTCAGGTTCAGCACCACGCTCTTCTTGCCGCAGTTCAGGTGCCCAAAAAAGCTGCTGTGGCCCTGGCGCACCGGCCGGCGGCCACGGTTGTGGTCGCCTTGCAGCGGCTCGACCTTGATCACCTCGGCGCCCAGGTCGGCCAGCAGGCGCGTGCAGTACGGGCCCGACAGCATGTTGGTGAGGTCGAGCACGCGCACGCCATCGAGCGGGCCTGGTGCGCCGGCGTGCGGCGGGCGGTTTTCTGTGCGCGCCTCGGGCTGGGTCATGGGGGCTACTCCGCCATCAGGGTGGGTCGGACTGTGGCTGCGGTTGCCATTTATGTAAACTGACATTAATTCAACAATCGTTCGGTTCTCTGAATGAATCTGAATCTCAGCGGCCGCGCCATCGAAGCCTTCTTGGCGCTGGAAGAGACACGCCGTTTTGCGCTGGCCGCCGAGCGCTGCCATGTCTCGCCATCGACCTTCAGCCAGATGATCGGCCGGCTCGAAGAGCAAGTCGGCGCGCGGCTGTTCGACCGCGACACGCGCAACGTGGCACTCACGCGCGAAGGCGAGGTTTTCTCGCACGGCGCGCACCGCATCGCCGCCGAGATCCGCGCTTGCATCACCGAACTGCAAGAACGCGCCCAACTCCGCATGGGGCGCGTGAGTGTGGCCGCCACGCCCTCGCTGGCGGCTGACTGGCTGCCCCAGCGCCTGGCCGAGTTTCGCCGCCAGCACCCGGCGGTGGCCTTGCGCATGCACGACGTGACGTCCGAGCGCTGCCTGGAGCTGATCAGTCGCGGTGATGTCGATTTCGGCGTCAGCGCGCACCCGGGCCCGGCGCTGGAGGTCGAGAACCACCTGCTGTTCAAGGAGCGCTACCACCTCTTGTGCCGTGAGAGCGACCCGCTGACGGCGTTGAGCAAGGTGCGCCTGCGCGACCTGAAAGGCCGCGACTTCGTCCACATGGTGCGCACCGGCAGCGTGCGCCAGCAGATGACGCCCCTGCTGGCCACGGCCCAGGTGCGCGACACCGGCATGGAGGTGGCCAATTTCGGCAGTGCCGCGGGGATGGTGGCGGCGGGATTCGGCATCACCATCGTGCCCGAACACGCGGTTCAGCTGTGCCTGCGGCCCGGTTTGGTGGCGCTGCCACTGCAGACGCCCCGCGCCGTGCGGCCCATCACGATGATGCGCCGCCGCGACCGCAGCCTGTCGGTGGCGGCGCAGACGATGTGGGAGCAACTCAAAGCCGCGCCTGGCGCATGAGCGCATGAGCGCCTGAGGGTCTGCGAGTCCTTCGCTCAGGCCCGTTCATGCCACAGCAAGTCCAGGCCAGGTTCCGTTCATCCAGGTCTCACCCTGTGTTCATCACGGCCGTGCCGTAGCCGGCGAGCACGGGATCTGCCGTCAACAAGATCAGCGGTTCGGCCTGTGCCTGCGCCACCCGCAAGCGGTCGAAAGGATCGCGGTGGATCGGTGGCAGCGCCTCCACGCGCAAGGCGTGCGCAGGGCGGATATCCAGGCGGGCATAGCCGGCCTCTTCGAACGCCGTCAGTGCTTGCGCGGCGCCCAACCGCCGCCGAAGAGCCGCGAAATCTCGGCATTGGCAGTATCGATGTTGGCCGGCACGCGAAAGCGCCCGCGTGCCGCACCGATGCGGCGGCTCGCGTCAACGCTGGGCGCTTTCAGCGGTACGAGGCGTGTGAAAGTCACCACACGGCGGCGCGCTTCTTGTCACTATGGTTCGCGCAGTGCCTGGCCTACCGTGGCCAGCATCAGGCACAGCGTCATGGGTTTGACGGGTGAGGGTGTGAAGCCGCGCGAAACGTAAAAGCGCCGCGCTTGTTCAGAGATGGCGTGCACCAGCAGCGCCGTGATGCCGGCGATGTCGGCGGCGGGGACCGCGCGCCGGATGGCGTCGTTCAGCAGCGCCGTGCCTATGCCCTTTTGGTGGTGGTCCTTGTGGATTGCCAGGCGACCGAGGACCAGCACGGGGACCGGGTCGGGCCGGTTGCGCTTCAGGGTGGATGGCGCGTCGGCGTGGCCGATGGCGCCGGCGGCCAGGCAGTAGTAGCCGATCACGGTGTGGCCTTCGCACACGACGTAGGTGCGCGACGACCCGTTGGCCTGGTTCTTGGCCGCGCGGCGCTTCAGCCAGTCGTCCAGCGAGGGCTCGCCGCTGTCGAAGTTGTCGGCTCGGTGCAGCTCGGCCAGCGTCTGCGGCGCCGAAAGCATCGGCGCTGTCACTTCACGCGTTGGCCGGTGGCCTTGCGCGGGGCTGCGGCCTTTGTCGTGTGGGTTTCCCAGGGCGCGCGGGCCTTGAGGGTGCGGCGCAGGCGGTCGGTGGGCGCCGGCGGCTTGTCGAGCAAGGTCTGGAAGGCGGCAAAGCTCTTCGCGTCGAGTGCGAAATAGGTCTGGTCGAGCAGCACGTCCTCGGCTTGCCTGCAAGCGGCTTCGAGCATGAAGTCCGAACGGCTGCGGCCCAGCCGGTCGGCTGCCTGGTCGATCAGGTCGCGCTGCCCCGCCTTGGCGCGGATGCTGATCGTGACGGGTTCCTGGGCTTGGGCCATGAGACAGCCTTCTCGTAAGTCCTTTGTAGGGACGACATTGTATGCGACTTGTCCATACATCAACACCTGCATCGACGCCGCGGGCGGCAGAGCTGCCGGCCGCGCCCCGCCTCAGCTGTCCGCCTTGACCTTGCCTTCCGTGACGACCTTGCGCCACTGCGCGATCTCGCTCTTGATGAACTCGGCAAAACGCGCTGCCGTGCCGCCGCCGTCTTCGGCGCCGAACTGCGCCAGGCTGGCCTGCACGTCGGGCATGACCAGCACTTTGTTCACGTCTTCGTTCATGCGCTGCGCCAGGGCCGCGGGCAACTTGCCCGGGCCGACCAGGCCGTACCAGGTGGTGGCCTCAAAGCCCGGGTAGCCGCTTTCGGCCATGGTGGGTACATCGGTGTAGCTGGCGGCGCGCTTGGCGCGGGTTTGTGCAAGGGCCACCAGGCGGCCGCCCTTCACGTGCGGGGTGGCGGCGGTCATGGTCTCGAAGGCGTACTGGATCTGCCCGCCGATGAGGTCGGTGATGACGGGCGCACTGCCCCGGTAGGGAATGTGCAAGGCGAACACGCCCGCGCGCTGCTTGAAGAGTTCCAGCGCCAGGTGCTGCGCCGAGCCCGGGCCCGCCGAGCCAAAGGCGATCTGCCCGGGCTTGGCCTTGCACAGCGCCACCACATCGGCCAAGGTCTTGGTGGGCTGGCTGGTGTTGCACACCAGCAGGTTGGGTGTTACGCCGACGAGGGTGATGGGTGTGAAGTCGGCCACCGGGTCGTACTTCAGCCGCGGCTGCAAGCTCGGCGCCAGGGCATGGCTGTTGATGTGCGCCATCAGCAAAGTGTTGCCGTCGGCCGGTTGCGTGGCCACGTACTCGGCGGCCAGCACACCGGCCACGCCGGCGCGGGTTTCGACGATGACCTGCTGGCCCCACATCACCGTGAGCTTGGCCGCCAGGATGCGCGCCAGCGCGTCGGTGCCGCCGCCGGGCGGAAAGCCCACCACGATGCGAATGGGCCCACTGGGCAGGGCTTGCGCGAGCAGGGTGGGCAGCGCCAGCGCCGCGGCGGTGCCGGCGGCGGCCTGGATCAGGGTGCGTCTTTGCATGGTGCTTGTCTCCTGGTTTTTGGGGGGCGTTGGCGGGTGTTGTCAGGCCGCGGCCTGCAAGGGCTGCTGCACCGGGTGGGCGGCAAAGTAATCCATGGCGGCCAGCACGCCGCTGCCGGCCGTGCCCACGCCGGTGAGTTTGAAGCCCATCTCGATGCCCGACAGCGCGGCCATCAAGGTGAGGTCGTTGCAGTCGCCCAGGTGGCCGATGCGGAACATGCGCCCCTTCACGCGGCCCAGGCCGGTGCCCAGGGACAGGTCGAAGCGCTCGTGGATCAGGCGGCGCAGGGCGTCGGCGTCCACGCCCACGGGCGTGACCACGCCGGTCAGCACGGGCGAATACACCGCCGCGTCGGCGCACTGGATGGGCAGGCCCCAGGCGCGCACCGCCGCGCGCACGCCCGCGGCCCAGCGCTGGTGGCGCGCAAACACCGCCGGCATGCCTTGCTCGAGCAGCATGTCCAGCGACTCGCTCAGGCCGTACAGCAAGTTGGTGTTGGGGGTGTAGGGCCAGTAGCCCGATCGGTTCATCTCGACGATCTCGTCCCAGGCCCAGAAGGCCCGTGGCAGCGTGGCGGTCTGGCTGGCCTGCAGTGCCCTGGGGCTGAGGGCATTGAAGCTGATGCCCGGCGGCAGCATCAAGCCCTTTTGCGAGCCGCTGACGGTGACGTCCACACCCCATTCGTCATGGCGGTAGTCGGCGCTGGCCAGGCCCGAGATGCTGTCCACCAGCAGCAAGGCCGGGTGGCCCGCGGCGTCGATGGCGCGCTTCACGGCGGCGATGTCGCTGGTGACGCCGGTGGAGGTTTCGTTGTGCACCACGCACACGGCCTTGATGGCGTGGCCGCGGTCGGCGCGCAGGCGCTGCTCTATCAAGCCTGCGTCCACCCCCTGGCGCCAAGCCAGCGGCAGGCCGGTGGCCGGGCAGGTGCCGGGCACGGACAGCGATTCGGGCTTCAGGCCCAGGCGCAGCGCCAGCTTGTGCCACAGCGCGGCAAAGTGGCCGGTCTCGAACATCAGCAGCGCGTCACCCGGGCTCATGGTGTTGGCCAGCGCGGCCTCCCAGGCGCCGGTGCCCGAGGCCGGGTAGATGGCCACCGGATGGCGCGTCTGGAACACCTGCTGCAAGCCGCTGATGACCTTCATGCCCAGGTGCGCAAACTCCGGCCCGCGGTGGTCGATGGTGGGCAGGCTCATGGCGCGCAGGATGCGGTCGGGCACCGGGCTGGGGCCGGGAATCTGCAGGAAGTGGCGGCCGCTGGGGTGTTGGTTGAGGGCGATCATGGCGGGGCAGGCTCAGGCTGTGAAGTGCCCGAATGTTTGCATACAAAATGCATTTGTCAACCGGGTCTGGCTAGAATGCCCGGATCAGACCCGCAACGTTCTTGCATACATTTCAGAGGTTCCCATCTTGGCTGAGATCATCTCCATACCCCGCCAGGTGCTGCACCAAGAGGTGGCCACGCGGCTGCGCCAGCGCATCGTGGAAGGCCAGATCGCGCCCGGCGCCAAGCTCAATGAGCGTGAGCTGAGCGCGCAGTTGAACGTCTCGCGCACGCCGCTGCGCGAGGCCATCAAGATGCTGGCCGCCGAGGGCCTGGTGGAACTGCTGCCCAACCGCGGCGCCGTGGCCGCCAGCCTGGGCGAGCAGGACGTGGCCGACGCCTTTGAAGTGATCGCCGGGCTGGAAGGGCAGTCGGGCGAACTCGCTGCGCAGCGCATCAGTGCTGTGGAACTGGCCGAGGTGCAGGCGCTGCACTACGAGATGCTGGCCGCCTTCACGCGGCGCGACCTGTCCACCTACTACCGGCTGAACGCGCAGATCCACACCCTCATCAACGCCGCGGCGCGCAACCCGGTGCTGACGCAGACCTGGCGCAATGTCAACGCGCGGCTGCAGGCGCTGCGCTTTCGCTCCAACTTTGACGAAGCCAAATGGCAGCGCGCGGTGCATGAGCACGAAGCCATGGTCGAGCTGCTGGCCGCGCGCGACGGCGCCGGCCTGCGCGCACTGATGGTCACCCACCTGCTGCACAAGCGCGATGCGGTGCTCGAGCTGATGCGCGCGGGCAGCGTGGCCGGCCACAAGGCCACGGCATGAATGCGCGCTCGCCACTGCCGG
>JANOLY010000312.1:0-10247 GCA_031420055.1 Burkholderiales bacterium
GCCCCGGCCAGCGCCGTGCGCAGGTGGCGCAACAACTCCACGCCATGCTGCTGCGCCGCGGCGGCGGACAAGCCGTCAGCCAGCACCAGGGCCACGTCGGGTGCGGGCAGCGCCAGTGCTTGCAGCGCCGTCGCGCTGGCCGGCGCCAGGCGGCGGCCCAGGTCGGGCCGGCGCAGGTAGGTGGCGCGGGCGGCGGCGGCGCTGGTGATGGGGTGTACTGCCCAGCCGTCGGCTTGCAGGGCGGTGGTGAGTGCATCGCTGTCCAGCGCCTGGTGCACGGCGTCGCGCGCCTGGGCGTGCGCGGCGGCGAAACGCAGTACCTCGGCCGAGGGCAGGCTGGCGCCCGTGCGACCCAGGGCGATGCGCGCGGGGGTGTGGGCGCGCAGGGCGGCCCAGGGGTCGGGCGGCGGAACGGTGGGCGCTGTCATGCCGACAGCAGCGCTTGCAGGCTGCGCTGCAGCGCCGGTGCGGCGCGGGCAGGGTGCAGGCGGCCCTGGCCGTCGCTGATGCCCATGCGCTGCAGCCAGGCTTCGAACTCCGGCGCACGCTTCAGGCCCAGCAGGCGGCGCACGAACAGCGCGTCGTGGAAGCTGGTGCTCTGGTAGTTCAGCATCACGTCGTCGGCGCCGGGCACGCCCATCACAAAGTTCAGCCCGCTGGCTGCCAGCAGCACCAGCAGGTTGTCCATGTCGTCCTGGTCCGCCTCGGCATGGTTGGTGTAGCAGACGTCACAACCCATGGGCAGGCCCAGCAGCTTGCCGCAGAAGTGGTCTTCCAGCCCGGCGCGCACGATCTGCTTGCCGTCGAACAGGTATTCCGGCCCGATGAAGCCCACCACCGTGTTCACCAGCAGCGGGCTGTAGCGCCGCGCCACGGCGTAAGCGCGCGCTTCCAGCGTTTGCTGGTCCACGCCGTGGTGGGCGCCGGCCGACAGCGCACTGCCCTGGCCGGTTTCGAAGTACATGCAGTGGTCGCCCAACGTGCCGCGGCCCAGCGACTGTGCCGCGGCATGGGCTTCGTCGAGCAGCGCCAGGCTCACGCCAAAGCTGCGGTTGGTGCCCTCGGTGCCGGCCACCGACTGGAACACCAAGTCCACCGGGGCGCCGAGTTCGATGGCCTGCAAGGTGTTGGTGACATGCGTGAGCACGCAGGTCTGGGTCGGGATGGCGTGCTGTTGCACGATGCCGTCCAGCAGGTGCAGCAGTTGCACCAGGGCCGGCACGCTGTCGGCCGCGGGGTTGATGCCGATGACGGCGTCGCCCGCGCCGTACATCAGCCCGTCCAGGATGCTGGCCACGATGCCGGCTGGCGCGTCGGTAGGGTGGTTGGGCTGCAAGCGCACGGCCAAGTGCCCGGGCAGGCCCAGGGTGTTGCGAAAGCGCGTGACCACGCTCACCTTCTTGGCCACGGCCATCAGGTCCTGGTTGCGCATCAGCTTGCTCACCGCGGCCACCATCTCGGGTGTCAGGCCCCGCGCCAGCGCGGCCAGGGTGGCGGTGTCGGCGGCGTCGCCCAGCAGCCAATCGCGGAACTCGCCCACGGTGAGGTTCGCCACGGGCGCAAAGGCGGCCATGTCGTGGTTGTCGATGATGAGCCGCGTCACTTCGTCCACCTCGTACGGCACCACGGGCTGCTGCAAGAAGCTGCGCAGCGGCACCTCGGCCAGCGCCATGCAGGCGGCGATGCGTTCCTGCGCACTGCCGGCGGCCACGCCGGCGAGCTGGTCGCCACTGCGCAGCGGCGAGGCGCGCGCCAGCAAGGTGGGCAGGTCGTCGAAGCGAAAACTGCGCATGCCAATGCGGGCTTGGTGGCTCATGGCCGCGAGTATCGCGGCGCGCTGCCGGGTGATACAACCGGCGCGGCGCGGTCGCGCGGCGGGCCTGCTCGACGGTCGCCGGTCCGCGCGGGCCGGTGCGGCTCCAGCCTCGTCGGGTCTGCGGCCCCCCCTCAGGCCGGCGCGGCTGCCAACGCCACCAGCGCGGCGGCACCGAGTGCGCCCGACTGCCGTGCGGTTTCGCGCCCACCCTGCAAGCGCACCAGCGTGGGCAGGCTGCGGATGCCGAAGCGAGCCGACAGTGCCGGGTTGGCGTCGCTGTCGACCTTGACCAGCAGCGCCCGGCCGGCCAACTGCTGCCCGGCCTGCTCGAAGGCTGGCGCCATCATGCGGCAGGGGCCGCACCAAGCCGCCCAGAAGTCCACCAGCACCGGGCGCGTGGTGGCAGCGACCACGGCGTCAAAGGTGGCGTCGCCCAGCACCAGCGGCTGCCCGGCCAGCAATGCCTGCCCGCACTTGCCGCACACCGGCGCGTCGTCGATGCGCGCCGCGGGCAGGCGGTTGGTGGCGCCGCAATGCGGGCAGGGCAGGTGCAGTCGGGTGTCGTTCATGCAGCGCCACATGGGAATTCTCGCGGCCGTTTTCAAGGGCAACGGGTGCGCAGATTTGCCCCCAGGGCACGCCGTTAGGCACGGGCACCACTGCCGAGTAGTTTTTCGTCGTCGCTGCACCGGCTTGCCACGGCCCACCCGGAATGGTGCGCGCAGCGCCGTTGCGCCAAGAGCGTGGGCGCGCCGCGGTGCTAAGGTCATTGAAGTTGCCCGGCCGGGCGGCGTCGCCCGTGCGACGCGGCGCACTGTTCCGGCGGGCCTTTGGAGAGCCGGGAATGGATCAGTCGACACACCAACCGCTGTCGGTCGCGGTGCCTTTGCCGCAGCACAACCCGCTGCGCAGCCGCGCCGACTGGCAGCAACAGCGCGCCGCCGCGCTGGCCGACCCGGGGGCGTTCCATGGCGACATCGCCCGGCGCGAGATCCACTGGTTCGTGCCCGCTGTGGGCGCGGCCGGCGCATGGCTGACCTGGGACGGCACGCGCTGGACCGGCTGGGACGCGCTGAGCGCGGCCGCTGTCACGCCCGACCTGCCCGCCAGCTTTGCGCCCTGGCAACGCGCCTTCAACGGCGACGAGCCGCCGCACTGGCGCTGGTTTGAAGGCGGGCGCACCAACGCCTGCTTCAACGAGGTTGACCGCCATGTGCTGGCCGGGCATGGCGACGAGGTGGCGTTTTACTTCGAAGGCGACCGCTGGGACTTGTCGCGCGACGGCGGCCGCGGCGCGCCGGTCGAGGCCTGGCCCATCACGCGCAAGCAGTTGCTGCTGGAAACCGCCAAGTGCGCTGTCGCTCTGCAAGGCCTGGGCATGCAGGCCGGCGAGCGCGTGGCGCTGAACCTGCCCAACATCCCCGCGCAGCTGTACTGGACGCAAGCCGCCAAGCGCCTGGGGCTGATCTACACGCCGGTGTTTGGTGGCTTCTCTGACAAGACGCTGTCCGACCGCATTCACGACGCCGGTGCCGGCCTGGTCATCACCGCCGACGGCGGCTGGCGCAACGCGCAGACCGTGCCCTACAAGGCCGCCTACACCGACCCCGCGCTGGACAAGTTCGTGCCCGTCACCCAGGTGCTGGCCACGCTGCAGCAGCACCTGGGCGGCCTGGGGCTGGAGCCGGCCGACGCGCAGCGCGTGCTGGACACCGTGGCCGCCACACTAACGGGCGAAGTGACGGTAGAGCGCAGCGACGCCATGCGCGGCGTGGGCCGTGCGCTGCACGAACTGGGCCGCAGCGGCCGGCTCGACACCGCGCAGGCCGCGCGCATACGCACCGGAATCGCCCAGGCCCTGGTGGCCACGCCGCCGCGCGTGCACACGGTGATCGTGGTGCGCCACACCGCCCAGGCCGATTTGGTGTGGCGGCCCGAGCGCGACGTGTGGAGCCACGCCCTGACCGACGCCGCCGCCGGCGTGGTGCTGGCCGCCGCGCGCGAGGCCGGTTTTGCCGTCGCCGACGAGGCCGCGCTGCTGGCCCTGCCTGACGCCGACTTCGTGCGCGCCGTGTGGGCCAGCAGCCCGCCGCTGCCGCTGGACGCGGAGTTCCCGCTGTTCTTCATCTACACCTCGGGCTCCACCGGCAAGCCCAAGGGCGTGGTGCATGTGCACGGCGGCTACACCGCGGGCGTGGCCCACACCATGAAGGTGGCCTTTGACGCCGCGCCGGGCGACGTGGTTTATGTCGTGGCCGACCCGGGCTGGATCACCGGCCAGAGCTACTTGCTGGGCGCCACCATGACTACCCGCTGTACCGGCGTGATGGCCGAGGGCGCGCCCACCTTCCCGCACGCCGGGCGCTTTGCTTCCATCATCGAGCGCTACCGTGTGCGCATCTTCAAGGCCGGCGTCACCTTCTTGAAGACGGTGATGGCCGACGCGCAGAACGTGCGCGACGTGCAGCAATACGACCTGAGCAGCCTGCGCGTGGCCACCTTCTGCGCCGAACCCACGAGCCCCGCGGTGCAGCAGTTCGGCATGGACTTGATGACGCCGAACTACATCAACAGCTACTGGGCCACCGAGCATGGCGGCATGGTCTGGACGCACTTCTATGGCAACCCCGACTTTGCGCTGCGTGCTGACGCCCACACCTACCCGCTGCCCTGGGTCTTGGGCGACGTGTGGTGCGAAGACGCCGCCGCGCCGGCGGATTCGTCGGCCGATGCGCACGCCAGCACGCCCGCCCATGCGCAGGCGAATGCGCCCGCCCATGCACACGCCCACGCGACCCACGGGCGTGACGCCGCAGCCGGCGGCCTGCCCTGGCGCCGCGCTGACGACGGCGAGAAGGGCGAGATCGTCATCACCGCGCCCTACCCCTACCTGGCGCGCACCGTGTGGGGCGACGCCGCCGGCCTGCAGGTGCAGGGCGGCAGCGTGCAAGCCGGCTGGCGCGGCGACGGCGCACGCTGGGCCAGCACCTACTGGGCCCGCTGGCGCGGCGCTTGGGCCTACACGCAGGGCGACTTCGCGGTGCGCCACGCCGACGGTGGCTACAGCCTGCACGGGCGCAGCGACGACGTCATCAACGTCAGCGGCCACCGCCTGGGCACCGAAGAAATCGAAGGCGCCATCCTGCGCCACAAGGCGCTGGACCCGGACAGCCCCGTGGGCAACGTCATCGTCGTCGGCGCGCCGCACCGCGAACGGGGCCTCACGCCGCTGGCCTTCGTCAAGCCCGCGGCCGGCCGTACGCTCACACACGACGACCGCCGCCGCCTGGGTGAATTGGTGCGCGCCGAGAAGGGCGCGGTGGCCGTGCCGGGCGACTTCATCGAGGTCAGCCAGTTCCCCGAAACGCGCAGCGGCAAGTACATGCGCCGCATGGTGCGCGCGCTGGTCGAAGGCAGCGAGGTGGGCGACCTGTCGACGCTGAAGAACCCCGAATCGATTGCCGAGCTGCGCCGCGTCATCAACGACTGGCAACAGCGCCAGCGCCTGGCCGACGAGCAGCAACTCTTCGAGCGCCACCGCTACTTCACGGTGCAGACCAACGACGTGCTGGGCCGGCGCGTGGCCACCGTCACCATCCACAACCCGCCGGTGAATGCGCTGAACGAACGTGCGCTGGACGAGCTGGCGGTGCTGGTGGAACACCTGTCGCGCCGCGACGAGGTGGCCGCCGTCGTCTTCACCGGCCAGGGCACGGGCAGCTTCGTGGCGGGTGCCGACGTGCGCCAACTGCTGGAAGACGTGCACACCCTGGACGAAGCGCGCGCCCTGCCCAACAACGCGCACCTGGCATTCCGCAAGATCGAGCGCATGGGCAAGCCCTGTATCGCCGCCATCCAGGGCGTGGCGCTGGGCGGTGGGCTGGAATTTGCGCTGGCCTGCCACTACCGCGTGGCCGAGTTCACGGCGCGGCTGGGCCAGCCCGAGATCCGCCTGCGCCTGCTGCCCGGCTACGGCGGCACGCAGCGCCTGCCGCGCCTGCTGGCCGCGCGCCGCGGCCAGGCCGGTCTGCGTGACGCGCTGGACCTGCTGCTGGGTGGGCGCTCGGTGTCGGCCACCGAGGCCTGGGCGATGGGGCTGATGGACGAGCTGGCCGACGAGACCAGCGACGCGCTGTCGCTGGCGCACGCGCGCATCCGCGACTACCTGGGCGCGCCCGGTGCCGCCGGCGGCGGGCCGGCCAGCGTGCTGGGCGCGGCGCTGGCCGAACGCCAGGCCAGTCTGGTGGACTGGAACGCGCCCTCGCCGCTGTCGCTGGATGTGGCCTTGGCCGACGAGCACCTGCAGCGCGTGCTGGCACAACTGGCCTGGGCCGGCCGCGGCGCGGCGGGCCAGCGGCTGCTGCAAGCGGTGCGCACGGGCTGGACCGAAGGCCTGGACGCCGGCCTGCGGGCAGAGGCCGAGTTGTTTGCGCAGGCCGTGGTCGACCCGCAAGGCGGCAAGACCGGCATCCGCCAGTTTCTGGACAAGACCAGCCCGCCGCTGCCAGTGCGCCGGGGCGGCGTGCACCGCGTGGGCGACAGCCCGCAGTGGCTGGACGCGATGCTCGCCTCGCAGCGCCTGCTGCCGCGCGGCGCGGCGTTTTTCCCCGGCGTCACGCCACTGCCGGCGTGGCAGTTTGCGTTTGGCGTGGCGCGCGATGCGGCCACCGGCGAGCCCGCCTTCGGCCCGCCGCTGCAGTCCGAACACGAACTCATCGTGCCCGTGGACTTGCCCGAGCCGCACGAGGCCCTGGTCTACATGCTGGCCTCCGAGGTCAACTTCAACGACCTGTGGGCGCTCACGGGTGTGCCCGTTTCGCCCTTCGACAACCATGACGACGACGTGCAGGTCACCGGCTCGGGCGGCGTGGCCCTGGTGGCCGCGCTGGGCAGCCAGGTGCGGCGCGAGGGCCGGCTCAAGGTGGGCGACCTGGTGGCGGTGTACTCGGGCCAGAGCGAGTTGCTCAGCCCGCTGGCCGGGGGCGACCCCATGCACGCCGGCTTTGCCATCCAGGGCTACGAAACCCGCAGCGGCAGCCATGCGCAGTTTCTCGTCACGCAAGCGCCGCAACTGCACCCCGTGCCTGGCGACCTGACGCTGGAACAAGCCGGCAGCTACATGCTCAACCTGGGCACCATCGTGCGCGCCCTGCTGACTACATTGCGCGTGGCGCCGGGGCAGACGCTGTTTGTCGAGGGCGCGGCCACCGGCACCGGGCTGGAAGCGCTGAAGACCGCCACACGCCTGGGCCTGGCGGTGACGGGCGGTGTCTCCAGCCCGGCGCGCGCGGCCTTCGTCACCAGCCAAGGCGCCGTGGGCGCGCTGGACCGCACGGCGCCGGGGCTGGCGGGCCTGTACACAGCCGTGCCCACCCGTGGCCTGGCCGACTGGTTGGCGGCGG
Organism: Burkholderiales bacterium; assembly: GCA_031420055.1. Classification (GTDB taxonomy): domain Bacteria; phylum Pseudomonadota; class Gammaproteobacteria; order Burkholderiales; family Burkholderiaceae_C; genus Rubrivivax. The sequence continues at coordinate 7,219 of JANOLY010000312.1, forward strand.
GCGAACCGCTGCTGACCGCGTACCGCGCCTGCAACGGCGGCCGGCTGGCCGATCAGGTCGTCTCGCACGCCGGGCAAACGGCGTTTGGCCGGTCGTTCCAGCTGCTGGCCGAAGGGGGCCAGTTGGCCTTCTACGGTGCGTCGTCGGGCTACCACCTCAGCTTCGTCGGCAAGCCCGGCCGTGCCACGGCGCAAGTCATGCTCAAACGCGCCGAGGCAAGGGCCACCGACGCCGTGCTGCTGTACTACGGTGTGGGCAGCGCGGCGCTGCTGGACGAGCCGGGGCTGGAGATGATCGAGGCCGTGCGCGCCCTGGGCGCGCGTGGCGTGGTGGCCACGGGCACCGACGCGCAGCGCGAGTTTGTGCAGTCGCTGGGCTTTGAGGGCACGCTGGCCGGCGTGGTCTCGCTCGAAGACCTGCAGCGCCGCCTGGGCGCGGGCTTCGACTGGCCGGCCAGCCTGCCGCCGCTGCCCGACGCGCGGCAAGACATCGGCGCCTTTCGCGCCGCCGTGCGCGACTTTCAAGACCGCACGCTCAAGCCCTTTGGCGCGGCCGTCGGCACGCTGCTGCGCGGCCCGGGCAACCCGCGCGGCGCGCCTGATGTGGTGCTCGACCGTGCCGGCCACGACGCGCTGGGCGTGAGCACGGCGCTGGTCAAGCCCTTCACTGGCCGCGTCGTCTACTGCGAAGACCTGTCCGGCCGCCGGCTGGCGTTTTATGCGCCGCAGGTGTGGACCCGCCAGCGGCGCATCCTCATGCCCAGTGCCAGCATCCTGGGCACACACCTGTGCAATGCCTTCGAGGTGACGCGCATGAACGAACTCATCGCCGCAGGCGTTCTGGACGTTACCGAACCCACCGTCGTGCCCTGGGCCGATTTGCCGCAAGTGCACCAGGCGATGTGGGACAACCGCCACCAGGGCGCCAACTGCGTCGTCAACCACGCCTTGCCCGCGCTGGGTCTGCGCGGGCGCGACGCCTTGCTCGAGGCCTGGGCGGCCGGCGCGGGCTGAACGCAGGGGCAGCCACTGCACAGTTGTGCAGGTGTGTCAGCCCGCTCGAATCTGTCCAATCAGTTTGCTTCGCCGAATTCGGCCTGTAAACGAAAGGAATGGACATGCTTGAGCTCTTGCTTGCAATGCTCGGTTTTCCGCGCGACGGTTGGTGCCAGGCGAGTTCGACGCCCAGGCCAGTCGTTTCTTCTTCGCCGCGGCGGGGCGCACCAAAGAGGACCTGTGCGACCCGGCCGCGGCGCCGGCGCAAGTTGGCGTTGAGCCGCAGGCCGACTTGCACGCGTGCGTGGGCGAGATCGAGTACCTCAGGCGCCAAGCGCAGTCCTTGGCAGCCAGCGCCGGCGAGGGGTCGCGCGTGCGCCTGATCGCCCAGGGCGTGAGCCGGCGCATCGGCTTCCTGTTGCACGGCTATCACGCCACCGGCATCGGCGCTCTTGCAGCGCTCGATGACGACGCACCGGGAACGGCGTTCGAAGTGCGCACCGTGACCGACGAGCTGCGTTACCGGCAGCGCACAATGGCACGCGATGTGCTGTGGCCGCACCCGGACATCAGGGCCGATGAAAGCAAGATCATGAGTCGTCTGTTTGCATCCCGCCCCGGCGGCGGCGGCGGGGCTTGACCTCCTGAGCAGCCACACCCTTGCCCCGCCTGCGCGCGCGCCGCTGCTGGACGCGCTGCGCGCCTTGGCCCTGCTGTCGGTGCTGGTGGTCAACGCCGCCGGCTACCTGGTGGCGCCCTGGGGCGCCTTGCTGGGCGAGCGCAGCCCGCCAGGCAGTGCCCTGGCCAGCACCGTGCAGGCGCTGGTGGCCGCGCTGCTGCAGGGCAAGGGCTACCCGATGCTGGCCTTCCTGTTCGGCATGGGCCTGTGGCTGGCGCAGCGCGGGTGGACGGCGTCGCTGGCGCGCCAACGGGGTGTGGCGCGGCAGAAGAAGCTGCTCAGGCTGGGCGTGCTGCACGGCATGTTCGTCTACTTCGGCGACATCCTCACCATGTACGCGCTGGTCGGCTGGAACTTGCTGGCGCATGTGCGCGAGCCCTGGCGCAGCCTGCGCCGGCGCCTGCGCCGTGCGCTGGGCTGGGCGCTGGGCGTGACGCTGGTGTCGGTGGTGTTGACGGCCTGGATCGCCGCACCTGGCGGCTGGGCCGACCCGGCCACGCGGGCCACCGACCCCACGCTGGCCGCGGCCGCGCACTGGCGCGACTTCTGGTGGACCAACGCCGGCGCCTACCTGACGCTGCAGATCGGCGCGCTGCTGATGCTCTGGCCCGTGCTGCGGCTGTGCATGCTGTGTGGCGTGGCCGCAGCGCGCTTGCGGCTGCTGACGCACCGGCGCTGGCGCCAGCAACTCAAGCGCTGGACCGCGCGGGCGGCGGCGCCGCTGCTGTTGCTGAACCTGGGCTACGGCCTGGCCTACATCCACGTCACCACCGACAGCGCACGCGCCCTGTGGCTGGACCTCATCAGCACGCTGATCGGCCCGCCCCTGGCTGCCGTGTACCTGATGGCCCTGGCAGGGGCCGCGCACGGCGGTGTCGCCCCCTGGTGCCGCGCGTTGGCACCGCTGGGCCAGCGCACGCTGACGCTGTATGTCGGCCACAGCCTGCTGTACCTGGCGCTGTTTTCAGGTGTGGGCCTGGGCTGGCGGCCCGGCACCGTGGACATGGTGGCGTTTGCTGTCGCGCTGTGGGCGGCGGCGCTGGTGGCGGCCCGTGCCAGCGGCGCATGGCGTTGGCCGCTGGAGGCCTGGCTGGCGCGGCGTTGAGGGATGCGTGCCAAGGTCGCGGGCGGACCTTCTGTGCTTGTCCCGCGCAGGCCTGACCGAGTTCCGATGCCCCGGTCGGCACGTACATCAGCAGCGTGGCTACGCCCGCGCCGCCTTCACCTTCAAGCGCCACGCATGCAGCAGCGGCTCGGTGTAGCCACTGGGCTGCTCCAGGCCCTTGAACACCAGGTCCAGCGCGGCCTGGTAGGCCAGGCTGGTGCTGAAGTGGCCGGCCATGGGCTGGTACAGC
>JANOLY010000313.1:0-2028 GCA_031420055.1 Burkholderiales bacterium
ACCTTCCCCTTCCCGGTCGATTCGCGCAAGGGCATGGCGGTGTTCATCGAAGTCGAGAACCACCGCATCAGCCGCGTGCGCTGGCAGCCGACCATGATCAACCAGAAGTCGCAACCCCGGCTGCTCAAGGCCAGCGAGCCCGAGTTCTTCGAGGTGCTGGCCTACATGCGCAAGATCACGGCGGCGCAGAAGATCAACACGCAGTTCGAGGTCGACGGCGACACCATCGTCACGACAACGCCCCACGCAACGCAAGAAGCCACCGCAGCGCCAGCACCAGCGGCCGTCAGCGCATGAAGGCCTATGGCAACGCCCAGAGCCTGGCGCAGGCTGAGCAGCAGGTGCTGTTCGAGCTGTCGGCCGAGGGCGTAGCGCGCATCACGCTGAACCGGCCCGAGAAGCACAACGCCATGACGGTGCCGATGCGCGCGCGGCTGATGGCGCTCATCCAGCAATGCGACCTGGACGAGCAGGTGCGCGTGGTGGTCATCGCCGGCAACGGCAAGTCGTTCTGCAGCGGCAACGAGATCAACGAAGACTGGGGCCAGCGCGCGCCCGGGCAAAAGCGCATGACGCTGAGCATGGCCCACCGCTACGCCGGCGACTTGAACTACGGCCGCCAAGGCTTCAGCCAGGCGCTGACACGTTGCGCGAAAGTCACCGTGCTGCAACTGCACGGCTACTGCGCCGCGGCGGCCTACTTCATGATCGCCACGCGTTGCGACTTGGTGGTCGTCAACCCCAGCTCGAAGATCGGTGCGCTGGAAGCGCGCTTCCTGGGCCCGGCGGGCGCCGTGTCTGCCGTGCACATCAACCGCATCCTGGGCACCAAGGCGGCGCGGCGGTATGGCTACACCGGCGCGGCGATGTCGGGCGAAGACGCCTTGCGTTTGGGCCTGGCGCACCGCTGCGTGCCCGAAGACCACATGCAGGCCGAAGTGGGCGCCCTGGCCGCGCGCATCGCGGCGCGGCCACCGCGCTTGCTGGCATACGCCAAGGCCCGCATCCGCGCGGCCGAATCGCTGCACCAGACCAATGTGCGCGAAGTCAGCGGGCTGCTCTTTTCGCACTTCTTGCAGGCCGACCACGACGAGGCCCATTTCTGGACCCAGGTGAAGCAGGCTGGCGTGGGCGGCGCCCTGGTGGCCGACAAGGCCCGACTCGCGGCCGCCACCGGGCCGGCGGGGCCGGCATGATCCGCATCGAACAGACCGGCGCAGTGGCCACGCTGACACTGGCCGACACCACCGCGCTGACCCGCCACGACATCACCGCGGCGCTGCAACTGCGCGACGCCGTTCGCGACACGGCCGACGACGACAGCGTCAAAGCCATTGTGCTGCGCGTGGCCGGCGCCGACTTCTCTGCCGCCCCCACGGCCGATGCCCTGCACGCCGCAGCAGCGCAGCGGCGCGACCAGCGGCCGGCCTGGTTGGCCGCCTACGCGGCCGCCTCGGGCCTGTACCAGACGCTGGCCTATTGCAAGAAGGTCACGGTGACTGCCGTGCAGGGCCACTGTGCCGGCGCGGGCAGCCTGCTGGTGCTGTGCAGCGACCACACGGTGTGCGCCAGCGACAGCTGCTTCGAGGCGCCGTTTGATCTGCTGCCCGAAAGCAGCCTGGTGCTGGCCGCGCTGACCCTGCGCCTGAACCGCGCCAAGTCGTGGATGCTGGGCGGCCAGGCCTGGAGCGCGGCGCAAGCGCTGCACGCGGGCCTGGTCAACCGTGTCGTCGCGCCGGACCTCGTGGCCGCCTGCGCCCTGGCCGCCGCCCAAGCCGCCGCACGCACGCCGCTGGACGGCGTGGCCATGAGCAAGCTGCTGCTGGAAGCTTTCCTCGACACCCAGGGCGTGGGCTCTGACTTCGACCTGGCCGGCTTTCACGCCGACGCGTTGCAGTTGGCTCTGGCTGACAGCGCGGGGAGTCGGGCATGAACGTCCCGACAGCGGCCGTGCCGGCGGTGCGCTGCGAACGCGACGAGGCGGCGCACATCGGGCGCATCGTCATCGCGCGCGGCCAGGCCGGCAAT
>JANOLY010000314.1:0-10765 GCA_031420055.1 Burkholderiales bacterium
TCGACAGCATCGCCGGCAAGGTCGAACTGGACTTCAAGATCGCGCAGCGCTCGCGCACGGCCTTGAGGCTGGCTGACCTGTACGCGGTCTGTGGCAGACGCGATGTTTACGAGATTCAGCAAGCCCGAGACGTGCTTCGACAGCAATGGACGGCGGCGCAGTACGCAGCCGCTGGTGATCGACTGGGTCCTGACGGGCAACCGGCGTTCAGCGCGCCAGCCATGCTCGACGTGCTGCGCGCCCGCGCCGCCTACATCGCCGAGCGTGGCGCGACACTGAACAACCCCCACATCACCCGAAGGCACCTGGACAAGTTTGTCGGTACCGACCGCGAAGTTTTCAGTGACTGGGCCGCGCGAATACGTTCCATCGCCCGCCAGTGGCTGACTGACCAGCGATAGAGCGCCGGGACGGCTTCGCATGAACCCACTCGACGACCCCCAAGCCGCGCGCCACGCGGGCCGCGAGCTGCTCTCGCTGGCGCTCATCGACACCCGCAACCACCTGCTGCACGCATTGGGGCGGCTGGAGTCGCCGGCCACCTTGCGCGTTGCGGCGCAGGCGGCGTGGTACCAGGAACACTGGATCGTGCGCCACGTGCAGTGCCAGCGCGGCGAAGCCTGCGACGTGATGGCGCCGCGGCTGGGGGGCAGCGAGCCACTGCAGGAAGCCTGGCGCCATGGCCAGGGCCGCGCACCGGCGCCTGCGGACTTGCGGGACTGGCTGGCGCAGTCGCTGGAAGCCACCTGCGAGTTGTTGGACACCGCTGCCGACAGCGACGCCGGCCTGCACTTTTACCGTTTCGCCCTGGCCCATGAAGACCGCTGCGGCGAAGCCATGAACGACGAAGCCGCCTTGCACCTGCAGACACCCACCGCGGCCCAGGGCCCGCCAGCGCGCGCGCAGAACCCGCCGCTGTGGCTGCCGGCCCAGCACTGGCGGCTGGGCAGCGAGCGCGCCGGCGGCCTGGTGCCGGCTGGCGAACGCTGGGCGCACGAGGTGCAACTGCCTGAATTCGAGATCGACGCACAAGCCGTCAGTTGGGCGCGGCTGGTGGAGTTTGCTGCCGATGGCGGTTACGACCGGCCCGAACTCTGGAGCCTGCCCGGCTGGGCCTGGTTGCAGGCGCAGGGCCGGCGCGCGCCGCGCGGTGTCGAGCAACTGGTCGGCGGCGCACTGGTGCAGCGCGGCGGTGTGCTGCAACGCGCTGCGGCGGGGCAGGCCGCCGGTGGGCTCAGCCGCTTTGAGGCCGAGGCCTGGTGCACCTGGGCCGGGCGCCGGCTGCCGACCGAACCTGAATGGGAATTGGCCGCCTGCACGGCTGAGACGCGCGGCTTCGTCTGGGGCGACGTGCTCGAATGGGTGGCCGGCGGCGCCCGCGCTTGGCCGGGCCACGCCAGCGTGGCTGGCGACTTCGACCCGCTGCCCCTGCCCCTGCCCGGCGCCGGCAAGCACGGCGTGCTGCGCGGCGCCAGCATGCACACCCGGCTGCGCGCGCGGCAGGCAAAGTCCCGCCGCTTTGTGCCGCTCACCCACGACGCCATGAGCTGCGGATTTCGCAGTTGTGCAGCATGAGGACGCCCCTGCGCCTGAGGCGTCAGGCCTGGCACCTGTTTGACTTCGCCAGCACCATGACCACCCGGCCGACCACCCGCTCGATCACGCGCCTGATCCTCTGCGTCACCTGCGGGTGGGCGCTCGCGCTGTTCAGCCACGGCAGCGGGGCCCAGCCTGTCCACAGCCTTAAGCTGCTGGCGCAGGCGCTGGCCCAGGGCGGCTGGGCGTCAGTGCGCTACGACAAGCGCGGCGTGGCGGCCAGCGCCGCGGCGGGCCCGCGCGAGGCCGACCTGCGCTTTGACACCTACGTGCAAGACGCCGCCGCCTGGCTGCGACTGCTGCACGCCGACAGCCGCTTCGGCCCACGCGTGGTGCTGGGCCACAGTGAAGGCGCGCTGATGGCCATGCTGGCCGCCGCGTCGCGCTGACCTGGCCCCCGACGATGGAAGAACTTCGCGCCCTGCTGCTGACCGACGTGGTCGACAGCACCCAGATGTCAGAGCAACTGGGCGACGCCGCCATGGCCGCCGTGTGGGCCGGGCACGACCGCGTCGCCCGCGACCTGCTGCCCGTGTGGCGCGGGCGCGAGATCGACAAGACCGACGGCATGCTGCTGATGTTCGCTAGCGCCGCCGACGCCGTGGCCTACGCCCAGGCCTACCACCAGGCCATCGCTGCGCTGGCTGTGCCGCTGAAGGCCCGCGCCGGGCTGCATGTGGGCCCGGTCATCCTGCGCGAGAACCACGCCGACGACGTGGCTCGCGGCGCCAAGCCGCTGGAGGTGGACGGCCTGGCCAAGCCCACCGCGGCGCGCGTGATGTCGCTGGCCCGCGGCGGCCAGACGCTGCTCACGCCCGAGGCCCGGCAGGCGCTGGGCGAAACACCGCTGGCCGCGCAGTCGCACGGGCACTGGGTGATGAAGGGCGTGTCCGAGCCCATCGAGCTGTTTGAAGTGGGCGCCGACCCGCAGCTGTTCAGCAGCCCGCCCGACAGCGACAAGGTCTACCGCGTCGTGCGTGCGGGCGAGCGCTGGCTGCCGGTGAAGGAGATACCGAACAACCTGCCGCAGTCGCAAACCGCCTTCATCGGCCGCGAACGCGAGATCGGCGAGCTCAAGGCCAAGTTGGCCAGCGCACGGCTGATCACGCTGCTGGGCATGGGCGGCCTGGGCAAGACGCGCTTGTCGCTGCAAGTGGCGGCCGAATCAATGCCGCAGTTCCCTGACGGGGTCTGGTTCATCGACCTGTCCACCCTGCGCGACGAGGCCCTGGTGGTGGCCGAGGCCGCGCGTGTGCTCGATGTGCCCGAAGAGCCCGGCCGGCCCTTGACGCAGACGCTGTGCGCGCACCTCAAGTCGCGCCGGCTGCTGCTGGTGTTCGACAACTGCGAACACATGATCGACCCCGCCGGCGACTTGATGGACGCGCTGCTCAAGGCCGTGCCGCAAATTCGCATCCTGGCCAGCAGCCGCGAGATGCTGGACGTGCCCGGCGAGCAGGCCTACCCCGTGCAACCGCTGCCGCTGCCCAACCGCGGCGACGGTGTTTCGGCGCTGCTGCGCTCCACCGCGGCGCGCTTGTTCATCAACCGCGTGCAAGCGCACCAGCCCGACTTTGAGGTCGCCGACGACGAAGCCGCCGAAGTGGCCGACCTGGTGGTGCGGCTGGAAGGCATCCCGCTGGCGCTGGAACTGGCCGCCGCACGCATGCGCACGCTCAGCGTGGCCGAAATCAACGCCGGCCTGGCGCAGCGTTTTGATGTGCTGACCGGCGGCAGCCGGCGCTTGCAAGCGCGCCAGCAAACGCTGCGCGCGCTGGTGGACTGGTCTTACGACATGCTGGGGCCCACCGAGCAGCGCGTGCTCGACAGGCTGGGCGTTTTTGTGGGCGGCTTTGACGCGGCGGCGGCCGACGTGGTGTGCGGCGCTGAGCCCATCACGGCCGATGACGTGCCGGGCGTGCTGGTCTCACTGTTCGAGAAGTCGCTGCTGATGCGTGAAGCGCTGGCCGACGGCGAGCGATTCCGCATGCTGGAGACGATCCGCGACTACGCCAGCAGCAAGCTGCAAGACCATGGCGAACTCGCCGCCACTGCTGCCCGCCACGGCGAGCACTACTTCGCCTTGGCCAAAGAGGGCGCGCGGGGACTGGCCGGCGGCGAGCAGCCGCGCTGGCTGCGCCGCTTCGAGGCCGAGGTGGACAACCTGCGCGCCGCCAAAACGCTGGCCGTGGCCGGTGGCATCGACCCCGTGATCGCCATCAAGCTGGCCGTGGCGCTGATGCACTTCTGGATGTTGCGCGGCTACGCCACCGAAGGCCGCGCTGCGGTGAAGGAAGCGCTGGCGCTGCCGCAGGTGCAAGCGTCGGACGTGGCGCGCGCCTGGGGTCTGTACACCGGCGCCGGGCTGGCCGGCAGCCAGGGCGATCACGGGCAAGCGCGCCAGATGCTGGAAGACTGCCTGGCGCTGCGGCGGGGCCAGGGCAACCCCGTGCAGGTGGCAGCCACGTTGTCGACCCTGGCGCTGACGCGGCTGCAGACTGGCGACCCGGCGGGCGCCGCGCAGTGTGAACACGAGGCCCTGGCGATCTTTCGCGAGCATGGCGACCGCGTCGGCGAGGCCATCGGCCTGCTGCACCTGGGCCAGATCGCCATGCACGAGCGCAACGACACGCTGGCCCGGGCCGAGCTGGAACGTGCGCTGGCCGTGGCGCGCGAGATCAAGCACGACGAGGTACACGGCGAGGCCGAGCTCAAGCTGGGCGAACTGGCCCTGGTGGCGCGCGAAGCCGACGAAGCGGTGGTGCGTTTCGAGCGCTCGCTGGCGGTCTGCCGCGAAGCCGCCGACAAACGCGGCCAGGCGCAGGCCCTGCGCTGGCTGGGCAAGACCGATCTGGAGTACGGGCGGCTCGCCCCGGCGCGTCAACGTCTGGGCGAGGCCTTGCGCGCTTTCGATGCCTTCGACATGCGCGAAGAGGTGGTGTGCACGCTGGAAGACCACGTCGGCCTGTTGCTGGCCGAGGGACACGCCGATGTGGCGGCTGAACTGGCCGGCACCGCGGCCCAGGCCCGCACGCGGCTGGCGCTGTTGCTGTCGCCGCGCGACCAGATCTTTCGCCAGGCCACGTTGGACCGGGTGCGTGCCGCGTTGGACACGGATCGCTTCGACGCCGCATGGCACGCCGGCCGGCGGCGCGAGACCGAAAACGCGGTGCGCACCGCCCTGGCCGCGCGCTGAACGCGGGGCAGCGTGCGCTCAGGCGTTGCGCCGCCGCCGCGTCATCCAGCCGGCGGCGCCCAGGGCGGCGAGCACCAGGGGCACGGTCGCGGGTTCAGGCACGTCGAGGCGCTGCAAACTGAACCTCGTGGTGCCTTGGGGCAAGGCACTGTTGGTGCCTGCAATGCTGTTCGTGAGAAACACGTCCGGCCTGGCGCTGCTCGTGGAAGTTGCCAAAGGTGCACCGAACGACGCTGCATGGCCCCGCCCGACTTCGCAACCGTACAGAACGCAAATGCCGCCGTTGCCTGAGGTCCAGCGCAGTTGCCAGTTGCCCAGGTGGGTGCTTTCTGGGGCCGCGAAAATGAAGTTACCGATTTCGAGGGTGTCTATGCCCACCAGCTGTCCGCCGACGATGTTCACGCCCCAGACACCGACGGTGTTCGGGATGAAGGAGGGGAAGTCGGCAAACTGCAAGGTCTTGCTGACTTCGGGGCCGGACGGTGGTTGCTTGTTGATCACCGTGAGATCACCGCCCGTCAGCGCGGCGCTGCCGCAACCGTCGTAGCTGTTGACCTGCTTCCAGCCGTCGCCAACCAGGCAGGCATCGTCCACCGTGAAGATGTGGTTGCCAAACCACTTGTAGTTGGCGTTCTCGGGGTCGAAGACGCCGCCATAAATGGCCGCATGAGACGCGGTGGGTGTGGCCAAACCGCCCGCCAGGGCGACCAGCACGGTGGCGCAGGCAGCGCCGATTGAATTCTTGATCATCGTGAGACTCTCCCGCCTTTAACTACACCCAATCAGTCTTCCCGACGACCGATTCGTTGGCAACCCACGCCTGCGGGGTTGACACCCGGAATCTGCCGATGTCGAAAGCCCTCCTGACCTGGAAACAGGGCGCCGATCACGCGCGGCGCATGCGCCGGCTTGACGCGAGGGCGGCCCCCAGCGCTGCCGCAACGAGCGCCAGGCTGCCTGGCTCTGGCACGCGGGTGAACGTCACGCCGGCCATGGGGATGACGTCCTGCACCCCTGCGCACTGTCCATCGAACGGCTTGGTGCAGTCGCCGAACAGTTTCACCCCTGCTGGAGTGACGGGATCGCCAGGCCGTTTGCCTGAAACCCATGACATCGCCCAGTTCAGGCCGTCAAAGGGACCAAAGGAGCCGAACAGCTCTGGGGTGTCGACGCCAAACAGCTCATTACGGCCCGTCAACGGGTCGGTGTCGACGTAGATGCTGTGGATGTAGTACTGCATGCCACCGACACCTGAACCCCAGTTGAGCGCAGGGTCCCAGTCATTGGCGGCCTCGGAAAGGTTGAAGGTCTTGTCGGGAGTGGCGCGCGGCCCGTCGTCGCCGGTGCCGGGCGCGGCGTACTTGCGAAGCGTCAGCGTGCCACCGACGAGAAACACATTGCCGCAGCGGGGGTTGAGGTTGTCGTACCCGGAGTTGGACCATCCATTGACGTACTTCCAGCCGGTGGTGACCAGGCAGGAATCATCGACAGCGAACTTGTGCGTGCCGGCAAAACCATACACATCGCCACGTGGATCGAAGACGCCACCATAGATGGCCGCATGCGACGCCATGGGCGTGGCGAGACCGCCCGCCAGGGCGACCAGCACAGTGGCGCAAGCAGCGCCGAGCGAGTACTTCTTCATGTGTTTACTTACCGGCCATTACAGAGCGCGGATTCTGGGTCGCTAAGCAGTCCGTACTCACCCCGCGTTCGCGGGGGGGGGGGGCCCTCCGAGCATCCGCGCATGTCGAAAGTCATGCTGGCCTGGGAACTGGGCGCCGATTACGGCCACGTCATGCGTTTTGCGACGCTGGCGCGTGAACTGCTGAGGCGCGGCCACGAACCGGTGCTGGTGCTGAAGGACTTGACGCATGCCCAGGCGCTGCTGGGCGACCAGGGGCTCACTGTGCTGCAAGCGCCAGTGTGGCTGGGCGATGTGAGCGGGCTGCCGCAGCCCGCGTCGTTTGCCGAAACGCTGCTGCGCCTCGGGTTCTTGCATCCGAACGCGCTGACCGGCTTGTGTCGCGCGTGGTTGTCGCTCATTGCCTTGTGCAAGCCGGACGTGATCGTCTGCGACTACGCCCCTACCGCGTTGCTGGCCACACGCGGCCTGGGCTTGCCGCGCGTCACCTTCGGCGACAGCTTTGCCGTGCCGCCGCGCACCCAGCCCATGCCCATCTACCGGCCCTGGCGCCCTGAACCCATGGCCAGAGTGGTGCAGGCCGAGCAGCACTCCTTGAACGGCGCCAACGCCGCGCTGTCCCGGTTGGGGCTGCCGCCGATGCGTTGTCTTGCCGACCTGCTGGACGCCGACGACGAGATCATCACCAGCTTCGCCGAATTCGAACACTACCCGGGCCGCGTGGGTGGCCATTACGCCGGCAACCTGCCCAACCCGGCGCAGGGCGTGCCACCCGAATGGCCGCTGGTGGACGGACCGCGGGTGTTCGCCTACATCAAACCCGGCACGCGCGACTTCGAGGCGGTGCTGAAAGCCCTGCGCGCGCTGGACGTCGCGGCGGTGGTGCATGCGCCCGGTGTGTCGACGACGATGCAGCACAAGTACCTGGCGGCCAACATCCGATTCTCCGAGCAGCCCGTGCGCATGGACGATGTCTGCCGGGAGTGCGACATCGGCATCTGCCACGCCGGTGGCACGGTATTGGCCTTGCTGTTGGCGGGCAAGCCGCTGCTGCTGCTACCCGCGCATGTCGAGCAGATGATGACGGCCAAGGCGGTACAGAACCTGGGTGCCGGCCTGGTGGTGGACTACGAACGGCCCGTACCAGACTGCCGCAAGTTGATGAAGCGGCTGATCGACGAGCCGGCGTTCGCCGCCGCAGCGCAGGTCGTCGCCGCCCGACATGCGGGCGACGACCCGGCGGCGCGGCTGGCGGCCATCGTTGACCGCATCGAGGCAGCGGCCGCCGTGCGGCCTTCAGCGCCCGGGCCGGGCGCCTGACGCCAGCGGCCGTTCGCCCGCCAGCACCCGGGCCAGGCCCTCCAGGCTTTCCAGGTTGTGCGCCGGCAGAAACAAGTCCACATGCGGCAGCATGGCCTGGATGCCCGCGGCGCGCGGCTGGAAGGCATCGAAACGCAGCAAAGGGTTCAGCCACACCAGGCGGCGGCAGCTCTTGTGCAGGCGCTCCATCTCGAAGCGCAGGGTCTGGCAGCTGGGGTCGCCGGGGCTGCCGTGTTCCAGGCCGTCGCTGATAAGCAGCACGGTGGCCCGGCTGTTCAGCGTGCGCCGGGCCCAGCGGCGGTTGAACTCTTGCAGGCAGGCGCTGATGCGCGTGCCGCCCGACCAGTCTTGCACCTCACGCACCACATGGGCCACGGCAATGTCGGGGTCGCGCTGGCGCAGCGCGCGCGTGGTGCGCGTGAGCCGGGTGCCGAAGACGAAGCTTTCTACCGGCGTGTCGGCATGGCCCAGCGCGTGGGTGAAGTGCAGCAGCATGCGCGAGTAGCGGCTCATCGAGCCCGAAATGTCGGCCAGCACCAAGAGCGGCGCGGTGCGCACACGTGGGCGGCGCCAGTGCATCTGCAGCAGATCACCGCCCTGGCGCGCCATGGCCTGCAGCGTGGCGCGGCCGTCGGGCCGGCCGGGGCGGCTTGCGCGCTCGCTGCGCCGGGTGGGCAGGCGCTCGAAGAACATCGCCATGCGGCGCAGCAGGGTCTGGGCCTGGCGCCATTCGTCGGCGGTCATGGTGTCGAAGTCGGCCTGGCGCAGCAGTTCGCGCTCGTTCCAGGTGAGTGCGGCGTCAACCTCGACTTGCTCGGGCGGTGGCGACGGGGGCGGCGCGTTGGGCGGCGGCCTGAACAATGCTTCGCCCAGGCGACGGTTCTCGGGTGCGGGCGCCGCGTCGAGCTTGGTCTGCACCCGCGGCAGCAGCAAGGCCATCATGCGGCCGGCCAGATCGGGGTCGCGCCAGAACAGCACAAAGGCCTGCTCGAACAGCTCGCGGTGCTCGGCGCGGTCTATGAAACACGCCGCCAGCGTGTCGTGAAAGTCCTGCCGGCTTTCCATGCCCGTCAGCGGCAAGGCCGTCAGCGCCAGTTGCACGCGTTCGGTGGCCAGCGGCAGCCCGGCCTGGCGCAGTACGCGCGCGAAGTGCATGACGTTGGCAGCCAGGTGGCCACCGGCGGCGGGCTGCGCGGCGGTACTGGGCGGATTCATCACCCGGCCTTCAGCCCGCGGGCGGCTGCCCCTGGCGCATCTGCGCCAACATGCGCGCGGCCTCGCTGCCCTGCACCCGGACGATGTCGTCCTGGTACTTCAGCAGCAGGCCCAGGGTGTGGTTGACGACGTCGGGGTCGAGCTCGATGGCGTCCAACTCCATCAGCGCGCGTGTCCACTCGATGGTCTCGGCAATGCCGGGCAGCTTGTACAGCTCAAGCTGGCGCAGGCGCTGCACAAAGGCCACGATCTCTTGCGACAGCCGCGCTGGCGCACCGGGCACGCGCCGGGCCAGGATGGCGGCCTCGCGCGCGGCGTCGGGGAAGCCCACCCAGTGGTACAGGCAGCGCCGCTTCACGGCGTCGTGGATCTCGCGCGTGCGGTTGCTGGTCAGCACCACGATGGGCGGCCGGTCGGCCAGGGCCTTGACGGTGCCGTACTCGGGGATGGTGATCTGGAAGTCGCTCAGCACTTCCAGCAAGAAGGCCTCGAAGGGTTCGTCGGCGCGGTCGAGTTCGTCGATCAGCAGCACGGGCGCCACCGGCTGGGCGGGGTCGATGGCTTGCAGCAGCGCACGGCGGATCAGGAAGCGGTCGCTGAACAGTTCTTGCGACAGTTGCTCGCGGCCCCGCCCTTCGGTCTCGCCCAGGCGTATCTCCAGCATCTGGCGGGCGTAGTTCCATTCATACGCAGCACCTGCCAGGTCCAGGCCCTCGTGGCACTGCAGGCGTATCAGCGGCCGGCCCAGCATGGCGGCAAGCGTCTTGGCGATCTCCGTCTTGCCGGTGCCGGGCTCGCCTTCCAGGAACAGCGGGCGCTGCAACTTCAGCGACAGAAAGACGGTGGTGGCCAGGGCACGTTCGGCCACATAGTCATGGGCCAGCAGGCGCGCGGCGGTGTCGTCGATGCTGATGGGCAGGGCGGTGGTGTCGGGCGTGTTCACGGCTTGGATTTTGGTGCAGCACAAGAAGAAACGCCGCACGGGCGTGCGGCGTTCGCGGGCGCAGAGACGGCTTGGATCAAACCACAGCACGCCCGGCCAGCACAGGGATCAGCGCCGCGCGGTACTCGGCCGAGCCGTGCAGGTCGCTGTTCAGGCCGGCTGTCGGCATCTTGGCGCCGGCCAGCGCTTGGGCCGACCAGTTGGCGGCCAGCAGCGTTTCCAACGTGCTGGCGCGGAACACGCCCGAGCCACCGCCCGTGACAGCCACGCGCACACCGGCCGGGCCCTTGCTGACGAACACGCCCACCAGCGAAAAGCGGCTGGCCGGCTGCACGAACTTCTGCCAGCCCGCAGTTTCGGGGATGGGGAAGCTGACGGCGGTGATGACCTCGTCTTCGGCCAGCGCCGTGCCGTAGGGGCCGCTGAAGAAGTTGTCGGCCGCGATGGTGCGGCGGTCGGTATGCACCGTGGCACCCAAGCCCAGCACCGCGGCCGGGTAGCAGGCTGCCGGGTCGTTGTTGGCCAGGCTGCCACCCAGGGTGCCGCGGTTGCGCACCTGGCGGTCGCCGATGCGGCCGGCCAGGTCGGCCAGTGCCGGGATGGCGGCCTGCACGTCCTTGGACGCCGCCACCGCCGCGTGCGTGGTGCCTGCGCCTATGGTGAGCTTGCCGCCCGACACGCTGATGCCCTTGAGCTCGGTCAGCGCGCCCAGGTCGACCAGCGCGGCCGGCGCGGCCAGGCCCAGCTTCAGCGATTGCAACAGCGTTTGCCCACCAGCGATGAGCTTGGCGTCGGTGGTGCCGGCGGCGCGCACCGCGTCGGCCAGGGTGCGTGGGGTGGCGTAGGTGAA
>JANOLY010000315.1:0-2144 GCA_031420055.1 Burkholderiales bacterium
CGCGACAGGCAGCGCCCGTAGGTTTCGTTGACATAAAGCCAGCGACCGCTGGGGTCGACACGGCATTCGTTGGTGAAGCCTATGCCGTCGGCCACGATGCGCGCGCCGCGACCATCGATGATGGCGATGAAGCCGTCCTGCGTGTGGCCATTGAAGGCCTTCTCACGCGGCACGTGGCGTGTGCTCATCGAAATCCAGGTGCGGCCCGCGGCGTCGATGGTGACGAAGTTGGTGTTGGGCATCGGCTGGCCGTCAACCTCCATCAGCAGCGGGCTCAAGTGGCGCTGGTGGTCGATGCGCCAGATACCTCCACCACAACTGGTGCCCAGGTTGGCGACCAGAAACTCGCGTTCGGGTGTGAGCGCGATGCCGTTCGTGAGGAAGCCTTCGGGCATGCCGTGCAGCGGCTGCCTGGGCTGTCCCAGTTGGCGCACGCTGCAGCCGTGGTCTGACACGAAGAGCTCGCCCTTGGCGGTGGCGATCACGCTTTCGGGCCGGCTCAGGCCCTCGCCCACCAGGGTCACGGAGCCCAGATCGATCAAGGGCCGGGATGCAGTCAATGGATCGGAAGCAGTCACAGGCGGTACACCCGCTGCGCGGTGCCACTGAACATCAGCGCCTGTTCGCTGGCCGACGCACCCGCCGTGATGCGCTTGAACGCGTTCCACAGCGTGACCCAGTTGGCGCCCAGCTTTTCCACCGGAAAATTGCTCTCGAACATGCAACGCTGCGGGCCGAAGAGTTCGATGCAGGTGTTGATGTACGGGCCCCACAGGCGGGCGATTTCCAGCGACGACGGTGGCGCGGGCAGCGTGGCGTAATTGATGGCGGCCAGGCGGATCATCATGCCGCCCAGCTTGATGTTGACGTTGGGGCAGGCGGCCAGTTCGGTGAGCGAGCGTTTCCATTGCGCAAACACTTCGTCGCGGCGGCCGGCATAGGGGCCGTAGCCCAGCGGGCCGCCGCAGTGGCCCATGACGATGGCGGTGTCGGGGCAGGCGCGGGCCAGCGCCGTGACCTCGGGCAACTGGGTGTGGAAGACCCAGGTGTCGAGCGACAGGCCCATCGCCGTGAGCTCGCGCACACCGGCGCGAAAGTCGTCGCGCCCGTAGCTGCTCGGCACGCTGATGGTGTTGCCCATGTCGGGTGCCGGGTCGTAAGCCGCCGATGCGCGCACGCCGCGAAAGCGGCCAAGGCCCGCCCGCAGATGCGCTTCCAGCACCGGCCGTACCCGTGCGCCCAGCTTGAGGTCAGCCGCGCCGATGATGCCTTGGCACACCCGCGGCCCATCGGGCCATGCAGCATCGCTGGCCGCACCCTGGGCGGCTGCAAATTCGGTCTCGCCCACCGGCTTCAATTCTTCGGGCCCGCTGCTGCGGTAGCTGGCGTGGCATTCCATGTACACCGTGGCGACGGTGTGGTGGCCGCTCTTCAAGTCCTGCGTGTAGGCGTCGAGCAGGTAGACATGGTCTGCGGCGCTGTCGCCTTGTGGCAGCGCGGCGGGCAGTTGGGCCCACATGTGGTGGTGGGTGTCGACGATGGGCAGCTCGGGCTGCAGCACTTCTTCTGCGGGCAACTTGGCCAGCCACGCCTTGTTCAAAGGCAGCACGCGGCCAAACGGATGGTTTTGACTCATGGCTTTATTCCGATGACGGAACACCGTTCCGCTGTTGATCAACTGTGCCTGCGCAGCACCACACGACGCAACGGGAAAACCCCGCGCATGCTTCTGATGGGTTGATTATCATACCGTTCGGTATGACTCATCCATGAAGCGGTCTGGCTTTCTGGCTTCTGCGGCGCAGCCGCCCATCGCCCTGCCCTGCACTGTCCTGTCCGGAGAACACCATGCACACGACCACCGGTCGCCCGCCCCTGCGCATCTGGCACCAGTCCATGACCGAACTGCAGGGCCTGGGCGCTTACCGCGACTTTCTCGTCCGCCATGCGCGCACAGTGCTGGGTGACGAAGCCGCGCTGCAGGTGGAGGGGCTGAAGAGCGGCAGCTACCACGGCCGCACGCCATCGGCGTTGTTGGGCAACGCCTTCGTGCACCACCGCGTGCTCGACCAGGTGATCGACAACGCCATCCGCGCGCAGGCCAACGGCTTCGACGCTTTTGTCATCGGCTCTTTCAGCGAGCC
>JANOLY010000316.1:0-7717 GCA_031420055.1 Burkholderiales bacterium
GACGGTACAAGGCGCCATGCCCAGGGATGCGGACTTCAAGCAGCACCTTTGCGCCGACATCGACGGCTTCAGCTTGCACGCAGGCGTGCGCTGCGGGGCTGACGACCGCCAGGCGCTGGAGCAACTGTGTCGCTACATCACCCGCCCAGCTCTGGCCAACGAGCGCGTACAGACCAACGCCGCCGGGCAGGTGATGCTCAAGCTCAAGACCCCTTGGCGCGACGGCACCACGCACCTGGTGATGAGCCCGCTGGAGTTCATGCAGCGGCTGGCTGCGCTCGTGCCCAGACCGAGGCTGCACCTCATTCGGTTCCAGGGTGTTCTGGCACCGAATGCCAAGTTACGCGCGCTGGTGGTGCCGCAAGAGCCGCAAGGCGCCCGCCCAGGCAGCAAAGCCCGCCGAGTGCGAGGCGGGCTGTGCGCACCACCGCCCGGTGCGGCTGAGCTGGGCCAAGCTGCTCAAGCGCGTGTTCGAGATCGACATGGCGCACTGCCCGAACTGCGGCGGTGAGCTCAAGATCATCGCCGCGATCCTGGAGCAGCCGGTGATCGAGAAGATCCTCACGCACCTGGGGCTGCAGGCGCGTGCACCGCCTCGGGCGCCAGCCCGTGGCCAGGCGCTGCAAGCGGCCTGAGGCTGCCCAACCGTGACCGTTCAGGCGACCCGGCGACCAGGGCCGCTGGAGTCGGCTGCGCCTGAGGGTTTGCGGGATCTGTGGAAGCGCCCTAGTGACTAGGGATAACCCGCAAACGGCCGCCGAGAAGGACAACTTTTGGCGGCGCTGTCAACGCGAAGCAGCCTGCAGCCGCCTCCGAAGACAGGTTCAAGCGCGCCAAGCGCCGTGCTCTGTCGTGTTCGGGGTGCCACGGGGAAGGAAAAACAGCGTTTGAAAAGCCTATCCCCACCCCCGATGCAGCGGTCGTGAGCATCGGCCGCGACGGCGCCGCGTTTGCGCGGCTGCGCGGCGCCAGCAGCATCGACGTCGACGTCGGCGCCGGCAAGCTTTACGTCGGCCGCCTGGCCGGCGGCGACGGCACGCTGATCGTCAGCGAAGCCAGCACCGTCACCGCAGGCTGGGTCGGCGTCGGGCGCAACCGCACCGCCAACGGCAGTGTGGATGGCGGCACCGGCACCTTCATCCTGAAGGGCGCCACGCTCAATGCGGTGGACGTGGTGATCGGCACCAACGGCTTTCTGGGCGGCACGCTGGGCAGCATCAACGTCAGCGGCAGCGTCACCAACTTCGGCATCTTCAGCCCCGGCAACTCGCCCGGCAGCTTTGCCATCAACGGCAACTTCACTGCCGGCGCCGGCAGCCGGCTGGTGTTGGAGGTGCAGGCCGACGGGCAGGGCGGTTTCCTCACCGACCAGGTGCTGTTCAGCCAGGGCTCGGTGCTCGACTTCGGTGGCATGCAGGTCGAGTTCCGCTTCCTCGGCGAGACCGACCCGAACGCGTTCCAGGCCAGCGGCAGCTTTGACATCGACACCTTCCTGGCGCTGAGCACGGCATCCGGCGGCAACGTGGCCATCAACCCGGCACTGCTGGCAACAGTGAACTTCAGCGCCCAGGCCGACGCCTACCCCTTTGGCAGCTTCAGCTTCGACGCGGTCGGTGGCGCGAGCTTCACGGCCGTGCCGGTGCCCGAGCCGGGCACCTGGACGCTGATGCTGGCCGGCACGGCGGTGGTGCTGCGGCTGTCGCGGCGGGCTGCGCGCCGCACCTGACGCGGCAGCGGCCGGCCGCGGGCGCCGCTGTCTTGTCAGGTCTGCAACCCGGCCCTCAGGGCCACAGCACCACCGCCCACACGGCGGCGGCAAACATCAGGCTGAGCATCACCGCGGCGCTGCCCAGGTCCTTGGCGCGGCCCAGCAGCGCGTGGTGTTCGACGGTGACGGCATCCGCCAGCGCCTCGATGGCGGAATTCAGCAGCTCCACCATCAGCACAGCCAACACGCTGCCGGCCATCAGCAAGGCCTGCCAGCGCCCCGGCGCCAGCCAGGGCACCAGCAGCAGCATGGGCACGGCCAGCACCAGTTCCTGGCGGAAGGCGGCCTCGTGGCGCACAGCGGCACGCAGCCCGGCCCACGAATAGCGCAGCGCCTGGGCGATGCGGCCCAGCCCGCCGCGGCTCTTGAAGGCCGAGGCAGGCGCGTCGTCAGGGGGGGTGTCGGCCATGGGGGGGTGGGTTTGAGGGTTCATGGGTTGGTACGAGGTTGGGCGGGCCGAGGTCCAGCACCGCGGTGAAGCCGGGCCCGGGCTCGTCGGGCAGCAGCAGCCGGCCGCCGTGGGCGCGCGCCACCATGTCGGCCAGCATCAGCCCCAGGCCGGTGGTGTTCTCGTAGTCCTGGGCGGTCAACGCCGCCTGCAGGGCCTGGCGGCGATCGGCGGTGATGCCGCTGCCGTCGTCCTGCAAGCGCAGCCAGCCCGGTCGCGGCACGCTCAGCGTCACGACCTGGGCGCCGTGGCGCTGCGCGTTGTCCAGCAGGTTGATCACGGCCGCACTCACCAGGTCGGCGTCGCCCGTGAGTGGCGCACCGGGCAGCAGCCGCAGCTGCAAGCCATGCACGCTCAGCCCGGCGGCGAGTGCGCCCAGGTCCATCGGCTGGCGTTCGATCTGCGCCCCGCTGCGGAACATCGCCAGCAACGCCACCACCACATGCTGCAGCCGCGACGCCGCGGCGCGCACGCGTTGCAGCCGCGGCTGCAATTGCGCCGGGGCTTCGCGCAGGGCCACGGCCAGTTGCACCTCGATGCCCGCCAGCGGCGTGCGCAAGGCGTGCGCGGTGTGGGCCGAAAAGGCGCGTTCAAGCTTGATGTGCTGCGACAGCCGCGCCACCAGGTCGTCGATGGCCGCATGCACCGGCTGCAGCTCGGTGCAATCGGTGCGGCCCAGGTGGGCGCCGGGCTGCAGCGGGTCAAATGCCGCCAGGCGCGTCGACAGGGCCTGCAAGGGCTGCAATTCCTGGCGCAGTCGCAGGTTGGACCACAGCAGGCCCAGGCCCAGCAGCGGCAGCCCGGCCAGCAGCACGGTCATGATGGATTCAAGCTTGATCTCGGCACGTTCTTCGTGGCTTTGTGCCACGTACAGCATGCGAGCGTCCTGGCCCAGCGCGCGGCCGTAGACACGCCAGCCCGGCACATTGGTGAAGCCTGCCGCCGGCGTGCCCACCAGCGGCAGAGGCGGTGCACCGCTGGCGCCGGCCAGCACGGTGGCCACGGGGTCGTGGCGCACCAGCTGCCACACGAAACGCGGCCCGGCGCTGCGGGTTTGCGCGGCGCTGGCGGCGGGCGCTGGCGTGGTCAGCGGCAGGGTCTCGAGCATGGGGCCGATGAGCAATTCAGCCGCGCTGCTGAGGGAATCGTCGAGCAGTTCGTCGACTTCGCTCTGCATGGCCAGCCACAGGGCCGCGGCCAGCGCCAGGCCGCCGATGAGCGACCAGACGAGCTGGGTGCGCAGCACGCCGCCGCGTATGGAGGCGGTGGCCCTCACACGCGGATGCTCACGCGGTAGCCCATGCCGCGCACGGTGACCATCAGATCCGCGCCGAGCTTGCGGCGCAGGCTGCTGACATGCACTTCCAGGGCGTTGCTGGACAGCTCCGACTCGAAGCCCAGCACCAGCTGTTCCAGCTCGGCCTTGGACACGATGCGCCCGGCGCGCAGCGTCAGCGCTTCCAGCACCGCCCATTCGCGGCCGGTCAGCTCAGCACGCACGTTATGCACATAAGCGCAGCGCGCGGCCAGGTCGACCTCGATGCCGGCAGCGGCCGGCCCCACCTGCACGCGGTGCGCGGCAGCACCCGCGCTGCGCCTGCACACGGCGCGCAGCCGCGCGGTCAGCTCCTCGGGCGCGAAGGGCTTGACGAGGTAGTCGTCGGCACCCGTGTCCAGGCCCTTGAGCCGGTCGCCCAGCCGGTCGCGCGCCGTCAGCATGAGTGCCGGCGTGGTGTCGCCGCGGGCGCGGCGCTGGCGCAGCCAGTCCAGGCCCGAGCCGTCGGGCAGTTGCCAGTCGACCAGCCAGGCGTCGAAGACTTCGCCGAGATGGGCGTTGGCGGCGGTCACCGAGCGGGCCCAGTCCACGACATGCCCGTCGGAGCGCAGAAAGGCCACCAGGCCCTCGCCCAGCAGGTCATCGTCCTCGACAAGCAGAAGTCGCATCCATGTGCACGGTGTAAAGCGGAGGCACACGGTACCACCGGCCCGCGGCCTTCAGGTGGGCTTCAGCCGCGGCCGGTGTACTCGCGCCATGGCTACAGCGACGCAGACAGGCATCCCCGAAACTTCCCGCTGGTCGGTGCCCGTCACGGTCGAGTCACTGCTGCTGGTGGCCAGCCTGTTCTGGGCCCTGACGGCCAATTCGGCCTTCTTCAGAGCCGCCCTGCACGACCGATCGCTGGCCGAGCCCGGCAGCTGGGGCTTTGTGCTGGCGCTGGGGTTGATGCTGGTGTCGCTGCACTTCCTGATGTTGGCCCTGGTGTGCAACCGCTGGACCGTCAAGCCGGTGCTGGTGGTGTTGATCCTGGGCACGGCGGTGGCCACCCACTTCATGCAGAGCTTTGGCGTCTACCTGGACCCTTCCATGCTGCGCAACACCCTGCGCACCGATATGGCCGAGGCGCGCGAGCTGTGGTCTTGGCGGCTGCTGCCGCACCTGCTGGTGTATGCCGTGTTGCCGCTGCTGATGCTGTGGCGCGTGCGCCTGGTGCAGCGGCCCTGGCTGCGCGCCACGGCGGTGCGCATCGGTGCGCTGTTGATGTCGGTGGCGGTGTTCGTGGGCGTGCTGCTGCTGGTGTTCCAGTCGTTCTCGTCCTTGATGCGCAACCACAAGGAAATCCGCTACCTGGCCACGCCGGCCAACTACCTGTGGTCCATCGCCGCGGTCGGCGCGGCCCAGGCCCAGGGCGCTGCCCAGCCGCGACGGCCCATCGGCCTGGACGCGACAGCCGGCCCGCGAATGCTGGCGCGCACCAAGCCGCTGCTGGTGGTGCTGGTGGTGGGCGAGACGGCACGCGCTGCCAACTGGGGCCTGAACGGCTACGCACGCCAGACCACGCCCGAACTGGCGCGCTTGGCAGTCATCAACTTTCCCGATGTCACGGCCTGCGGCACCAACACCGAGGTCTCGCTGCCGTGCATGTTTGCGCCCGTGGGGCGGCGCGACCACGACGAAGCCCGCATCCGCGGCAGCCAGTCGCTGCTGCACGTGCTGGCGCGTGCCGGCGTAGACGTGCACTGGCGCGACAACCAGTCCGGCTGCAAGGGCGTGTGCGAAGGCCTGCCGCAGGACGATGTCGTCTCCATCAACCCACCGGGCATGTGCCGTGAAGGCCGCTGCCTGGACGAGGGCCTGCTGTCCGGCCTGGACGAACGCCTGGCGCGCCTGAAGGGCAGCAAAGGCACGGCACTGTTGGTGCTGCACCAGCTGGGCAATCACGGGCCCTCGTACTTCAGGCGCTACCCGCCCGGCTTTGCCCGCTTTGCCCCGGCCTGCGAGAACGACGACTTGCGCAAGTGCAGCCGCGAAGAGATCGTCAACGCCTACGACAACGCGCTGCTCTACACCGACCATGTGCTGGCCAGCCTGGTGGCCAAGCTGCAGGCCCGCGCTGGCGACGTGGACAGCGCCATGCTGTACGTGTCGGACCACGGCGAGTCGCTGGGCGAGAACAACCTGTACCTGCACGGTCTGCCTTACGCCATCGCGCCCGACACGCAAAAGCGCGTGCCCATGGTGGCCTGGTTCTCGCGCAACGCGCCCGCACAACTGGGCATCGACCTGGCCTGCCTGCAGCGCCGCGCCACCCAGCCCTTGTCGCATGACCACCTGTTCCACACCTTGCTCGACTGGCTGGACGTGAAGACCGCCCTGTACGAGCCGGCCCGGGACCTGGGCCAGTCCTGCCGCGCCCCGTGACGCTGCCGTCCCGAAACCACCGCGACTTGCTGGTCACCGCGTTGGCCCTCGTGGCCCTGCTGTGCTGGGACGCCATCGGGCTGGACCTGCCGGTGGCGCGCCTGTTCGCGTCCACGCAGGGCTTCGCTCTGCGAGACAACTGGTGGACATCCACCCTGCTGCACGAAGGCGGCCGCCTGGCCGCCTGGGTGACGCTGGCGGCGGTGATGCTGGCGCGGTGGCGAGCGCCCGCGCCGCAGCAGCCCTCACGCGCGCAGCGCGGCGCGTGGATGGCGGTGATGCTGTTGTGCATCCTTGCCGTGCCGGCCATCAAGCGCTTCAGCCCCACCAGCTGCCCCTGGGACCTGGCCGAATTCGGCGGCGTGGCCGCCTATGTCTCGCACTGGCGCTTGGGGCTGGCCGACGGTGGCCCGGGGCGCTGCTTTCCGTCGGGCCATGCCGTGGCCGCTTTCGGCTTCTTCGGCATGTACTTTCTGTGGCGCGACCATTCGGCGCTGCGCGCGCGCGCCTGGCTTGCCGCGGTGCTGGTCGCCGGGGCGGTGTTCGGCCTGGCGCAGCTGGCGCGGGGCGCGCATTACCCCAGCCACACGCTGTGGTCGGCCTGGCTGTGCTGGGTGCTTTGCGTGGGCGCCAGCCGCCTGCCGCGGCTTCAGAGCGTCAGCGCAAAACCTTCGACGAGGGCGGCCGGTGTCGTCACCGACCCGAGCTGGCGCGCGCCGTAGGTGTCGCTGTTGGGCGTGAACACGGGGGTGTCGCCCAGGCCCAGCAGGCCCGGGCCGAACAGGCGGAAGGCATCGTCGTCAAAACGCATCACGTTCACGGGCGCCACCAGCTCGCCGTTTTCGACCCAGAAGCAGGCGTAGCGTGTCATGCCGGTGATGCGGCAGGCGGCGCGGTCGCTGTAGTTCAGATACCAGAGATTGCTGACGTACAGCCCCGTGCCCAGCGCGCGCAGCAGATCGGCCTGGGCGATGTCGCCGCCCTGCAAGCGCAAGGCCTCAGGCGCCTCGTGGGCCTCCACGCCGTTGGCGGCCACGCCGTACTCTGCCGCCGAGCGGGGCGAATTCAAGGTGCCGCCGTTGGCCGGGAGCCGGCCGGCGTCGACCAGAGGCACGTTGGGCGGGCGCAGGTGGCCCTGCGCCGTGAAGGCCGGCGCCGTGCCTTGTGCAAAGGCCTCGTCGAGATGGAAACCCGCGGCCAGGGCGGCCTCGCCACGTTCCAGGCGCATCAGCGAACTGGTACCCGTGCGGCGCGCCTTCAGGCCAAAGCCGCTCCAGCCCAGCGTGCCCAGCAGCTCGCCCATGGCGGCTGGTGAAAACACCGCGCGGTAGCGGCCCGGGTCCAGCGTGAGCGCGCTGCGTTCGAGCAGCGGCATGCGGCGGGCGGCTTCTTCCAGGCGGTCGGCAAACACGGCGGCGTCCCAGTGCGTGCCGGCATAGGTGGTCTTCACCGCCTTGTCGGCGCGGTGGTACAGGCACCATTCGAAATTGAAAGTCTCCACACGGTGCCAGTGGCGCGAGCCGGTGCTGTCGGCAAAAGCATGGGCCACGGGCCCGGCCGCGTAAAAGCCCACCAGGTCCTGCTTCAGCCGCGTGCCGGCCCGCTCGTGCACCAGCGCAATCACCTCGTGCGCGGCGGGCAGGGCGCCGCGGTCGTCGCGCTGGCTCTGCGCCGCGGGCGGCGGCGGGGTCAGCCAGGGGTCGTCGGCGATCAGGGCTAGCTGGCCGATGAGCAAGGCGCGCTCTTGCTGCAGGCGCTGGGCGTCAGCACCCGGCTCGCCGGTCAGCGACAGCGTGCTCTC
>JANOLY010000317.1:0-1534 GCA_031420055.1 Burkholderiales bacterium
ATGACGCGCGACAAGAACACCACAAAGGTGTTCATCACGCCCTGGATCAGCGTCATGGTGATCATGTCGCCATTGGCCACGTGCGCCACCTCGTGCGCGATGACGGCCTCGACCTCGTCGCGGCTCATGGTTTGCAGCAAACCGGTGGACACCGCGACCAGCGCCGAGTTCTTGAACGCACCCGTGGCAAAAGCATTCGGCGCGCCTTCGAAGATGGCGACATCGGGCATACCGATCTTGGACTTGTCGGCCATGGTCTTGACGGTGGCCACGATCCAGCGGTGGGTGGGGTCGGCCGAGTCGTTGATGAGCTGCGCGCCGGTGGTCCACTTGGCCATGGGCTTGCTGATCAGCAGCGAGATGATGGCGCCACCAAAACCCATGATCAGCGCAAAGCCGAACAAGGTGCCCATGTTCAGGCCCTGGGCGGTGATGAAGCGGTTCAGACCCAGCACGCTCGCAGCGATGCCCAGCACCAGCATCACGGCCACGTTGGTCACGACGAACAGCAAGATACGTTTCATGGTCTGTGCGCCCGGGCGGCGCTGGTGGGTTGAGACAAGGCCGGATGTTAGGGCGGCCCGCCGGCTTTCAAGCAAGCACGGCGTTTGTGGGGCTTTGGCAGGCCGCCGGGGCGGCCGGTTGTCACGCGCGCAGCCGCACCTGCGACGGCTTGCCGGCGGGCAGCAACTCGAAGCGTTCGCCAAACTGCGCGAACAACTTGAGCGAGGAATTGTTCTTGCCCAGCAGCTGGGCCTCGCGCAGGCGCTGTACCGCCACGTTCAGCGGCAGGCCCTGGCCGGCGCTCAGCTCGGGCAGGCAACCCAGCACGGCCTGCAGGGTGACGCCGGACCGCGCCGCCGGCAGCGCCGGCTCGGGCGCCGGCAGCGGCGCCACCACCACCGCCATCACCTGGTCGGCCACGGCTGCCAAGGCCGCTGCCGCCTTGCTGACGCGCGCCTTGCGCGCCGGCGCGTCACCGGCAGCGGCCTTCTTGGCCGGCGCCTTCTTGGCTGCCACGGCCTTGCTGGGGGCGACTTTCTTGGCCGCCGGCGCGCGGGTGCGCGCGGCCTTGGCGGCAGCCGGTGCGGCATCGGGTGCAGCCTTGCGGTGTTCGAGCACGGTGAAGTCGTCGTACACGTCCTGGGTCTCGTCGCCGGTCTTGCCCATCTGGCCGATGCCGCGCACCTCGCAGCCCTTTTCGCGCAGGCGCTGCACCAGCGGCGCGAAGTCGCTGTCCGACGAGGCGATGACGACCACGTCGGGCCGCTCGGCCAGCACCAGGTCGATGGCGTCGACCGCCAGCGCGATGTCGGTGCTGTTCTTGCCGGTCGACAGGTTCACCATCGGCTTGATCGACAGCCGGCGGAACACCGCCTGGTGCTTCACCGCCCCCTCGGCCGTGCAGTAGGCGCGCCGCACGTGCAGCCCGCCATGCTGCTTGAGCACCAGGCGCACGGCTTGCTCGATCACGTCCACCGAGACGTTGTCGGCATCGATCAGCAGCATCACGCGGTCAGACATGGTGCCCCCA
>JANOLY010000318.1:0-3423 GCA_031420055.1 Burkholderiales bacterium
GTGGCGCTGGCCGTGCAGTTCGATGCCGATGTGTTGTGCGAAGAATTCATCGAAGGCATCGAGCTCACCTGCCCGGTGCTGGGCCAGGGCGCATCGGCGCGCGCGCTGCCGGTGATCCGCATCGACGCACCCGAAGGCAACTACGACTTCCAGAACAAGTACTACACCGACGTGGTTCGTTATGGTATTCCCAGTGGATTGAGTGCAGCGGACGAAGCCGAGGTGCAGCGCCTCACACTCGCCGCCTACCGCAGCCTGGGCTGCCGTGGCTGGGGCCGTGCCGACCTGATGCAGCGCACCGATCCACGCAACAACGACGGCAAGCTCTTCCTGCTGGAAATGAACACCAGCCCGGGCATGACCAGCCATTCGCTGGTGCCGATGTCGGCGCGTGCCGCGGGCATCAGCTACGAGCAGTTGTGCCTGCATCTGCTGCAGCACGCGCGCCTGGATTCAGACCGCGGCGAATGAGCACCATGGCCCGAGCGCGTCCACCTGCTGTGCCTGTGCCCATTCCTGGCGACGTGCGCCTGATGAACGCGGTGGCCGGCAGCGTCTTCGTCATCACGGCCGTGGCGCTGCTGGCCGCGGGCGTGCTGTGGTTGATGCGCGCGCCGGCCTTCGCCATCCGCGCCATCCAGCTCGACGGTGAACTCACGCGCAACAGCGTGCCCACCATACGCGCCAACGCCACGCCGCGGCTGGCGGGCAACTTCTTCAGCGTCGACCTGGGTCAGGCCCAGGCGGCTTTCGAATCGGTGCCCTGGGTGCGCCGCGCCGTCGTGCGCCGCGTGTGGCCCGACCGCCTGGTGGTGCGCCTGGAAGAGCACCGCGCCACGGCGTTGTGGCAGGGCACGCAGGGTGACGCGGACGCGGTCGATCGCCTCGTCAACAGCCACGGCGAAGTCTTCGAGGCCAACCTGGGTGACGTGGAAGACGACGACCTGCCCGCGCTGGCCGGCCCCGAGGGCAGCGCGCCGCAGATGCTGGCCCTGCTGCGCCGCGTGCAGCCCGTGCTCAGGCCGCTGGGGCTGGAGGTCGAGCGGCTGCACCTGTCGGGCCGCGGTTCGTGGCGGGTGGATCTGGACAGCGGCGCGCGCATCGAACTGGGCCGCGGCAGCGAAGCCGAGGTGCTGGCCCGCACCGAGCGTTTCGCCCGCACGCTGACCCAGGTCACCGGCCTGTGGAAGAAGCCGCTGGAGTACGCCGACCTGCGCCACCCCGAGGGCTACGCCGTGCGCCTGCGCGGCGTGACGACGACGGCCGCCAACACCCCACCCGCCCCGGGTGTGGCCAAGACAAATTGAACTGAGCAAAGGAGCCCGCACATGGCCAAAGAATTCAAGGACATGGTGTTCGGCCTGGACATCGGCACTGCCAAGGTCATGGTGGTGGCCGCCGAGGTGATGGAAAACGGTGAACTGCGCGTGGCCGGGCTGGGCATCGCGCCCACGCACGGACTCAAACGCGGCGTGGTCGTCAACATCGAGGCCACCGTGCAGAGCATCCAGCAGGCGCTGAAAGAGGCCGAGATGATGGCCGCCTGCAAGATCACCAGCGTCTACACCGGCATCACCGGCAGCCACATCCGCGGCCAGAACAGCACCGGCATGGTCATCGTGCGCGACAACCGCGAGGTCACGCCGGTCGATGTGGGCCGCGTGGTGGAAACCGCCAAGGCCATCAACATCCCCAACGACCAGCGGCTGCTGCTGGTGGAGCCGCAAGAATTCATCATCGACGGCCACGAGGTCAAAGAGCCCATAGGCATGAGCGGCAGCCGGCTCGAGGTGAAGGTGCACATCGTCACCGGCGCGCAGAGCGCGGCCGAGAACATCCTGAAGTGCGTGCGCCGCTGTGGGCTGGAAGTCGAGCGCCTGGTGCTCAACCCCAGCGCCAGCGCCGCGGCCGTGCTGACCGACGACGAGAAGAGCCTGGGCGTGGCGGTGGTGGACATCGGCGCGGGCACGACCGACGTGCAGATCTACACCGACGGCAGCGTGCGCCACACGGCCGTCATCCCCATCGCCGGCGACTTGATCACCAGCGACATCGCCATGGCGCTGCGCACGCCGACCAAGGACGCCGAGGAGATCAAGGTCGAGTACGGCGTGGCCAAGCAGCTGTTGGCCGACCCCAGCGAACAAGTCGAAGTGCCGGGCCTGGGCGACCGCGTGCCGCGCATGCTGAGCCGCCAGGCGCTGGCCGGCGTGATCGAGCCGCGCATCGAAGAGATCTTCT
Organism: Burkholderiales bacterium; assembly: GCA_031420055.1. GTDB lineage: Bacteria > Pseudomonadota > Gammaproteobacteria > Burkholderiales > Burkholderiaceae_C > Rubrivivax. The sequence goes on from JANOLY010000318.1 coordinate 2,242, forward strand.
CGCTGGTGCACCAGGTCATACGCGAAAGCGGTTACGAAGAACTGCTGTCCAGCGGCATCGTCATCACTGGCGGCAGCGCGGTGATGCCAGGCATGGTGGAACTCGGCGAAGACATCTTCCTGAAGCCCGTGCGCAGGGGCCTGCCGCTGTACCACGCAGCGCTCTACGACATGGTGGCCAACCCGCGCAGCGCGACGGTGATGGGCTTGCTGGAAGAAGCCCGCATGGCACGCGCGCGCGGCCACAAGGCCGCGGCGCAGGCCGGGTCGATGAAGAACATGGTCGGCAAGGCCAAAGACTGGTTTCTCGGTAACTTTTAGTGGGGGCCCATGACAGGCAAGACAACAAAACACACGCCCCGTTTTTTCTCAACCATGGCAACTGCAACTCACTTTTCCAGGAGGCTCACATGCCCATCGAAATGATCGAAGAATTTGACCAAAGCACGCAGATCAAGGTGATCGGTATCGGTGGCGGCGGCGGCAACGCTGTCGAACACATGATCAGCCAGGGCGTGCAGGGCGTGGAGTTCATCTGCGCCAACACCGACGCGCAAGCACTCAACCGCAGCGCGGCGGGCACCCTGGTGCAACTCGGCAGCACGGGCCTGGGCGCGGGCAGCAAGCCCGAGGTGGGGCGTGTGTCGGCGCAAGAAGCCGAAGCGCGCATCAAGGAAGCCATTGCCGGCGCGCACATGCTGTTCATCACCGCCGGCATGGGTGGCGGCACCGGCACGGGTGCGGCACCCGTGGTCGCGCGCGTGGCCAAGGAGATGGGCATCCTCACCGTGGGTGTCGTGACCAAGCCCTTCGACTTCGAAGGCAAGCGCCGCGGCAAGCAAGCCGACGACGGCGTGGCCGAACTCGAAGCCAACGTCGACAGTCTGATCGTCGTGCTGAACGAAAAGCTGCTCGAGGTGATGGGCGACGACGTGACCCAAGAGCAGGCCTTCGCCCACGCCAACGACGTGCTGAAAAACGCCGTAGGCGGCATCAGCGACATCATCCACATCCCGGGTCTGGTCAACGTCGACTTCGAAGACGTGAAGACCGTGATGAGCGAACCCGGCAAGGCCATGATGGGCACGGCCGTGGCCGGTGGCCCCGACCGCGCCACCAAGGCCGCCGACCTGGCTGTCGCCTGCCCGCTGCTGGAAGGCATTGATCTTTCCGGCGCGCGCGG
>JANOLY010000319.1:0-3861 GCA_031420055.1 Burkholderiales bacterium
GGTCGCGGCCGTCCAGCAGCGCCTGGCCTTCGATGGTGGCCTGTGCCCGCAGCAACTGCACGATGGCCTTGCCGGTGGTTGTCTTGCCGCAGCCCGATTCGCCCACCAGGGCCAGCGTTTCGCCCTGGGCCACGGTGAAGCTCACGCCATCGACGGCGTCGAAGTAGCCCTGGGTGCGTTGCAGCACGCCACCACGGATGGGGAAGCGTACGCGCAGGTTGTGCACATCGAGCAAGGGGGTTGGTGCCCGCGATCGACCCTCACCCCGGCCCTCTCCCTGCCCGGGAGAGGGGGAAATGCGAACAACGGTCGCAGCTGCACCCTCTTGCTCCCTCACCCTGCCCGGGAGAGGGCTGGGGTGAGGGTCGGCTGCTGCACCCGACCCGAACAGCAAGCAACGCACCTCGCTGTGCTCACCCACACGTACCAGCTCGGGGCGGGTGGTCGCGCAATGGGGCATGGCGCGGCTGCAGCGCGGCTCGAAGCGGCAGCCGTTGAAGGTTTGCGACAGCGGCGGCACCGTGCCGGCGATGGCCTCCAGCGCCTGGCCGCGGCGGGCCGAATCGGGCAGCGCCCGCATCAGCGCGCGGGCGTAGGGGTGCTGCGGGCTGGCGAAGAAGGTTGCAGCGTCGGCGACTTCGATGATCTGGCCGGCGTACATCAGCGCCACGCGCTGCGCCATGCCCGACACCACCGCCAAGTCGTGCGTTATGAGCAGCAGGCCCATGCGCTGCTCACGTTGCAGGTCTTTGAGCAGATCGAGAATCTGCGCCTGGATGGTCACGTCGAGCGCGGTCGTGGGCTCATCGGCGATCAGGAAGTCGGGCTCGGCGGCCAGCGTCATGGCGATCATCACACGCTGCTTCTGGCCACCGCTCATGCGGAAGGGGTACTCGTCGATGCGGCGTTCGGCCTCGGGGATGCCGACGCGCTTCAGCCAGTCGATGGCCTTGGCGCGCGCCGCCGCGCCGCGCAGTTCTGTGTGGGTCTGGATGCACTCGACGATTTGCTCGCCCACCCGCATCACCGGGTTCAGGCTGGTGGCCGGTTCCTGGAAGATCATGCCGATGCGCCCGCCGCGCACGCTGCGCATGCGGGCTTCGGTGAGTCCAATCACGTCGACATCGGGGTGGCCCGGGCCGTCGCCCTGGATGTCGATGCTGCCGGCCGTGATGCGGCCGTTCTCGGGCAGCAGGCGCATCAGGGCGAGTGCCGTCATGCTCTTGCCGCAGCCGGATTCGCCCACCAGCGCGAAGGTCTCACCGCGCTGGATGCACAGCCGCAGGCCGTCGATGGCGCGCACCAGGCCGGCGTCGCCGTCGAGTTCGACCTGGAGATCAGCAATGGCAAGCATGGCGCTGGTTCGATCAGGGCAGGTTCAGTGCAGACTCAGAGCGGGTCAGTCTCGTCGGCAGAAGCGCGCCTGCCGATCGGCAGCAGACGAAGCCTGCGTCGCTGCCGAAGGCTGTCAATCGTCAGCAAGGCGCCTCCAGCCAGGTCGTCGGCATGCAACTCAATCGCCGAAGCGACCTGAGCACTCAGCAACTGCGCCGACAAGCGTGGGCTGCGAACCTGCACGACGCTGGGCAGTTGCGCGCCGCTGGCACTGAGTAAGTGTCCAAAGTCCAGATCGCAGGTCAAGACAACCATGCCTTCTCGCTTGGCCCAGGCCATGATCTCTGCGTCCGAAGCCGTGAACTCGCCGACATGGCTCCAATGCGTCGCCTCGTGGCCCAGGGCTTTAAGTTCTTTCGCGACCAGCGGCGACACATTCATGTCGACAAGTACTTTCATGGAGCCGAGATCGGCAGTTCGCGCTCTTCGGCCAGCCATGCAGCGTAGCGCAGTGCCTGTGTGATGTCGTCCCGCTCCAGATAGGGGTAGTCGGCCAATAATTCGTCAACGGACGAACCGCCTGCAATCTGGCCGACGATCATGCTGACAGTGACGCGCATGCCGCGTATGCAGGCCCGCCCGCCCATTACCCCCGTGGTGTGGGTGATCCGATCAAGTTCATTCATGGCAGTCCCCGAAAGCAATGTTGAGGCGCACGGCTATGCTCGCACGGATCGAACGCGCAGGCTGCGCGCCCGCGGATCAAACGCGTCGCGCACGCCGTCGGCAAAGAGGTTGGCGGCCAGCACCAGGCTGACCATGAAGACAAAGGCCGCCGCGAACGACCACCACACCATGGGGTCGCGGGCGATCTCGGCGCGGGCCTGGTTGATCATGCCGCCAAAGCTGTTCATCGACGGGTCCACGCCGATGCCGATGTAGGACAACACCGCCTCGAACAGGATCAAGTCAGAAAAGCTCAGCACGGTGGTGATGAGCACCAGGTGCATCACATTGGGCAGGATGTGCCGGGCCATGATGCGCGCGTGGCTCACGCCAAAGGCGGTGGCGGCCTGGACGTAGTCGAGCTCGCGCAGCTTGAGCGTTTCGCCGCGCAGCAAGCGGCACAGCCCGGCCCAGCCGGTGACGCCGACGATGACGCACAGTAAGAAGATGCGCACGTCGGCGCGCTCGGCACCGGTCTCGAAGAGTTCGGCGTTCTTGTCCATGTAGACCTGCATCATCAGCACGCAGGCGGCGATGAGCAGAATGAAGGGCACCGAGCTGAGTACCGTGTAGATGTACTGGATGAGCTCGTCCACCCAGCCCTTGAAGTAACCCGCCATCACGCCCAGCACGATGGCGAACGGCAGTGTGGCCAGAGTGGACAGGGCGCCGATGACGAAGGCGGTGCGGATGCTTTTCAGCGCTTGGTACAGCACGTCGTTGCCGGTGCGGTCGGTGCCCAGCACGTGGTAGCCGGTGGCCAGGGCCAGCGTCACGCCGATCAGCAGGGCCAGCACGCACCAGGTGATCCACAGTACGCGCAGCGGCAAGGCGGTGCGGTCGCTGATCAGCAGCCGCCAGCCGTGGCCCAGGCTCACGCCGGCCGATCGGCCGGCCCACAGCCCCCGCAGCAGGCCACCGACCAGCGCCAGGGCCACGCCGCCGGCCACGCCGGCGGCGATGCGGGTTAGCAGGTCGCCTTGCCACTGCGTACCCGGGTCCTTCAGGTGCGCACCGCCATGGGTCAGGCGCGGAAAGTTGCGGCCGCTGTCGGGGCGGTCGACGTCGCTTTCTTTGACAAAGCCCTGGTAGGCCAGCGGCGTCGAGTACGTGGCTTCGCGCTGGTCGATGAGACGCTGCAGCACCACATCCAGCACCGACTGCGTGCGCGTGTCATACGCCACAGCCGCGCCCGGCGCGGTGGGCAGCGCGCTGCGAAAGTGCAGTGAGTCCAGCAGCGTGAACAGCATGAACACGGCCAGCAGCAGCGCCGAGCACAGCGCCGGCGCGTCGCTGAACACCTTGTGCCAGCGCGCGCGCAGCAGCGGCTGGCGCGTGGCGCGCCACACGTACAAGGCCAGCAGCAGCACCAGGCCCAGCACCACGGCGTCGGTCCACAGGATGACGATCTTGGGCATGTCAGCTCGGGCGCATCAGCTCAGCCGCACACGCGGGTCCACCCACGTGTAGGCGATGTCGATCAGCGCGTAGGTGGCGATGTACAGCAGCGAGCCCACGAAGACCATCGTGCGCACGACGGCGAAGTCCTGCTTGCTGATGGCCTCGATGACGTAGGCGCCAAGCCCCGGCAGGCCGAAGAAGTTCTCGAACACCAGGCTGCCCAGAAAGACATAAGGCAGGTAGCCACCAGCGCTGGTGATGACAGGAATCAAGGCATTGCGCAGCACATGGCGGAACAACACCGCCTGCTCGGCCAGGCCCTTGGCGCGCGCGGTGCGCACATAGTCCTTGCTGATCTCTTCGAGAAACATCGCGCGGTACAGCCGCGCCTCGCCGCCG
>JANOLY010000320.1:0-1809 GCA_031420055.1 Burkholderiales bacterium
CAAAGCTGCGGCCCAAGCTCTTCATCGTCGAATACAACGCCAAATTCTTGCCTCCGGTGGAATTCCAGATCGCCTACGACGCCGGCCATCAGTGGCAGCGTGACGATTACTTCGGTGCTTCGCTGGCCAGCTTCGCCCGCCTGTTCGAGCGCTTCGGCTACCGGCTCGTGTGCTGCAACAGCCACACCGGCTGCAACGCATTTTTTGTCGATACGACGTTCCCCGACCGCTTCCAGGACGTGCCTGCGGACAGGCGAGCGCCCTATGTCGAAGCGCGCCTTTGGCTGCCCAAAAAGACGGGCCATCCGGCCTCGATCAAGACCATCGAAAGGATCCTGGCCACCGAGCCCAGCGCCCGGGCGGCAGCCGATGTTTCAGGCCATGGGCCTGGCATGCAGCTCTAGCGCTGGCCAAATTCGGACATGAGGCCAGACGATGCAGGACGCCACGGTGCAGGTGCCGCCTGACGATTTTGAGTCGAGGCAATGGCACTGGCTCGACAACGCCATCTGAAACGCTGGACGCGGCAAACTCACTCCGATGAAAAGAATCGCAATCGTCGTGCAGCGCTACGGCGACGAGATCAACGGCGGCGCCGAGGTGCTGGCCCGCATGCTGGCCGAACGCCTTTCAGCCACCTTCGACGTGCAGGTACTGACCAGTTGCGCCCTCAACTATTCCGACTGGGCCATGTTCTACCCACCCGGCGCCAGTTTGGTGCGCGGCATCCGCGTGCTGCGTTTTGCGCACCCACAGCGCAACGACATCGGCCGTGCGCGCGTGGCGCTGCCACACAAGTTGCGCTTCAAGTTGCGTGCGCTGCTGCGCCGGTTGCCAGGTGCGCTGGTGGCCGAAGCGCGGGGCGACAGCTTCTACGACGGCCGCGAATTCCTGCGCCGCCAGGGTCCGCATTGCGAAGGCCTGATGCAGCACCTGCGTGAATCGGGCGACAGCTACGACGCCGTCATTTTCTTTGCCGCGCTCTACGAGCCCGCCACGCTGGGCGTCGAGGCCTGGGGACCGCGCAGCGTGCTGGTGCCACTGCTGCACGATGAAAAGCCGATGTACCAGCCGGTCTACGGCGAGGTGATGCGCAAGGCTGGCGCGTTGGTGTTCAACACTGACGCCGAACGCCGCCTGGCTTCCAAGCTGTACGGCATCGACACCGCAGGCGCGCCGGTGGCCGGTGTGGGTGTCGAAATCACGCCACCGAGTGCCGAGGCAGTGGCGCAAGTGCTGGCGAAGTACGGCCTGACTGCGGGCTATCTGATTTACGTCGGGCGCATCGACGTTTCCAAGGGCTGCAAACTGCTGTTTGCGGCTTTCATGCGGCATCTCCGGCAGCGGCCTGCTTCGCGGCTGGTGCTGGTGGGCAAGGCCGTGATGCCAGTGCCCGAACACCCGCGCGTTCTCAGCACCGGCTTCGTCAGCGACGCAGAGCGCGACGCGCTCATTGCGGGCGCCAGCGCACTCGTCATCCCTTCACGCTACGAGAGCCTGTCACTCGTGCTGCTGGAAGCCATGCTGCTGCGCACGCCGGTGATTGCCAATGCGCAGTGCGAGGTGCTGGCAGACCACATTGAAGGCAGCGGGGCCGGCGTGGCTTACCGCGGAACCGGAGCACTCGTGCGCGCGATGCAGACGATTGAAAGCTTGGCTGCGACAGAGCGCGAAACGTGGGCCGACCGGGGCGCCGCCTACGTGCAGCGCAGTTGCAGTTGGCCGCAGGTGCTGCAGCAGTACACCGACGCCATCGACACCGTCAGCCTGCTGCCGAGGATGGATCGTCCGCCAGGCTGAGCACCACCA
>JANOLY010000321.1:0-4055 GCA_031420055.1 Burkholderiales bacterium
CCTGCCCATCACCACCGGCAACAGCTATTCGGCGTCCGGTGCGCTGTGGGCCGCGGCCGACGCCATGCGCCGCATGAAGCTCGTCGACGTGAACCCCAAGGGCGGCCGCATCCCGGCCAAGACCATGGTGATTGGCGCCACGGGGTCGATCGGCTCGGTCAGCGCACGGCTGATGGCCATGGCCTTCGAGAAGGTGGTGGTCGCCGGGCGCGACATGAAGAAGCTGGAAGAACTCAAGGCCTCCATCCTTGTAGACACGCCCGACGCCAAGGTGGTGTGCTCGACCAACTACGACGAGCTGCTGGGCGACATGGACATGATCGTCACGTCCACCTCCGGCGCGGGCAAGAAGATCCTGGACATCATGAAGGTCAAGCCCGGCTGCGTCATTACCGACGTGGCGCGCCCGCTGGACCTGCCGCCCGAAGAAGTCGCCAAGCGGCCCGACGTGCTGGTCATCGAGTCCGGCGAGATCGAACTGCCCAGCAAGATGAAGGGCATGAAGTCCATCGGCCTGCCGCCGAACGTGGTGTACGCCTGCCTGGCCGAGACCATCGTGCTGGCGCTGGAAGGCCGCTTCGAGGTCTTCACCGTGGGCCGCGACACCGAGTGGGAAAAGGTCAAGGAAATCTACCGCCTGGGCCTGCGCCACGGCATGAAGCTGTCGGCCATCTCGGGCGTGAAGGGTGTGTACAGCGACGAAGACATAGCGGGCGTGGTGGCCCTGGCCAAGCAGGCGCGGCTGACCTGGAAGGGGGCCGGCACGGCACCCGCCGCCCCCCGCAAGCGCGCGCCGGCCAGGCGCAAGGCTGCGGCTGCCGTGCCCGCGCCCGCCGTGGCCAAGAAGACTGCGCCGCGCAAGGCCACGGCCACCAAAGCACCGGCCCGCAAGGCCACGGCACCCGTCAAGGCCGTGGTGGCAGCCCGCGCGCGCAAGGCCACGGCCCCACGCAAGGCGGCTAAATGACGGCCACGCGGCTGAGCCCGCTGGACGCCGCCTGGCTGTTCACCGAATCACGCGCCACGCCCAACCACGTCGGCGGCTTGCTTCAGTTCCGCCTGCCGCCTGATGCGCCGCGCGATTTCATGCGCCAGTTGATGGCCGACTTCCGCGGTCACCGCAGCTTCACCGCGCCCTGGAACCGGCGCCTGAAAGTGGCCTTCAGCAAGAACCCGGTGCCGGCCTGGGTGGAAGACGAGCACATCGACCTCGAGTACCACGTGCGCCATGCCGCCCTGCCCTGGCCGGGCGGCGAGCGTGAACTGGGTGAACTGGTGGGCCGCCTGCAAAGCACGCCGCTGGACCTGACGCGCCCGCCCTGGGAATGCACCATCATCGAAGGGCTGGACGGCGAGCGCTTTGCGCTGTTCATCAAGATGCACCACTCGCTGATCGACGGCGTGAGCGGCATGATGCTGCTGCAGCGCGCGATGGCGACCGACCCCGACAAGAGCCTGACCCTGCCCCCGTTCTGGGAAAGCAGCCAGCCGCGCGAACCCAAGCTGCCGTCAACGCGGCCTGCGCCCACGATGGCCAACGCCACCTCGGCCGCCGTGCAGGTGCTGAGCGAGCAAGCCAGGTCCGTGCCGCAATTGCTGACGGCCTTCGGCAAGATCCTGCGCCGCATCGGCAGCCCCGAAGAGGGCATGGCCCTGCCCTTCGACGCGCCGCTGTCGGTGCTGAACGGCCGCGTGCGCGAAAAGCGCCGCTTCGCCACGGCGCAGTTCCCCATGGCCCGGCTGCGTGCGTTGGCCGATGCCGCCAGCTGCACGCTGAACGACGTTGTGCTGGCCATCTGCGGTGGCGCGCTGCGGCAGTTCTTGCTGGCCCGCGCCAGCCTGCCCGACCAGAGCATGACGGCGGGCATCCCCGTGTCGGTGCGCCCCAAGGGCGACGAAGGCACGGGCAACGCCATCACCTTCATCGTGGCCACGCTGGGCACCGACATTGAAGAACCCGCCGAACGGCTGCAAGCCATCAAGGCATCGGTCAGACACGCCAAGGCGCATGTGCAAAGCCTGCCGCGCCAGGCCATGCTGCAGTACACCATGCTGCTGATGGCGCCGACCATCGTCACGCTGCTCACGGGAATGGGCGGGCGCACGCGGCCGATGTTCAACGTCACCATCTCCAACGTGCCCGGCCCGGACAAGCCGCTGTACTTCCGCGGCGCCGAGCTGGTGTCGATCTACCCGGTGTCCATCGTCACGCATGGCCAGGCGCTGAACATCACCTGCGAAAGTTATGCCGGCATGATGAATTTCGGCTTCACCGGCTGCCACTCGTCGCTGCCGGGGCTGCAGCGGCTGGCGCTGCACGCGGCCACCGCGCTGGAAGAGCTCGAAGCCGTCTTCCTGCCCGAGCCGCCCCGGGCGATCCCGCTGGCCGCGCCCGCGGCAGCGACGAAGGCTGCCGCCGCGCGCAAACGCGCCCCGCGCAAGGCCCGGGTCGAGAAGGCGCCAATGCAGGTGCCGGCGCCGGTGCCCGTCAAGCGCACGCGCGCCAAGCGCGCCGCAGCGTGATCAGCGCGGCGTGATGCGCGAGGCCAGCGGCCGCGGCTGGTAGTCAGGCACGAAGCGGCAATCCGCCGGCTGCGCTGCACGTAGCTGCGTGCAACGCTGTGCCACCGACGCCGGGGTGGGCTTCTGTCCCTTCTCGACCCAGTTCAACAGCGCCTCGAACAGCGGCGGGTAGGTGGCGTCACCCAGGTAGCTGTGTTCGCTTGACTGAACGAAGGTCTGCACCAGGCGGTCGCCATTGCCCGCTGCCACCATGCGCTGGCGCAAGGTGTCCTGACTCTCGACGAACACGGTGGAATCTCCGATGCCCTGCGTGCTGAGCACCGGCATGGCAAAGCGGCCGCGGTGGTCAGTATCGGCGGCAAACCGCGCCACTGCGGTCGGGTCAGCCGTGAAGCGTGGGACGGCGGCGTTCAACGCCGCGTCGTCGGCCGAACCGCTGTAGCGCGCGCCCGCGTTGCCGAAGGGGCTGACGCCGCCGTTCTTGCTTGCGATGTCGCGGAAGTCGAAGGTGGCCCTGTTCATGTGGAGGATGACCGAGCTCTCGGGCACCTTGACCACATCGACGATGGTCTTGAGCTTGCTCGCCTGGGCCGGCGTGCGCTGTGTTGCCGGCTTGCGCACGCCCAGGCAGTCGTCGACCCGGTCGGCCATCTCGGCCGGCGTCATCTTGCTGTCAGCAGGCAGACCGATGGGCAAGGGATAAGTCGGCTCGTCGGGCCGGGGATGGTTGCCGCACAGGTGCTGGTAGATCGCACGCAGGTCCAGCCGAAAATCGTAGGTGGCCGGCCCCGCCACCACGCCACTGGTCAGCAGCATGCCGTCCCATGACTTGGGAAACATCTCGGCCGCGCGCGTGGCGACCATCGCACCCCACGACTGGCCGTGCAGCAGCGTGCGGCGCGGCTTGGCGACGTGCTCGACGAAGATGCGGCGCACGCGCTCGGTGTCCTCGGCCGCCGTGGTCACGGCGAAGCCGCCCTGGCGAAACACCGACCCGGCCCAGGCGTGACCTTCGCGCACGGTGATGGCCCAGCGCTGGATGTCCTCGACATTGCGCGAAGCCTGCGGCGGGCCCAGTGCGGGGCCGCCGTGGGCATGCACCACCAGCACACCGCTCCACTGCGCGGGCACCACGATCATGTAGTGCGACTTGGCCGAGTCCTGCCCACGCAGGCAGCGTGCGCCTTCGGGCACGCCGGTGGGGCAAGCCTCGGCGACAGGCGCCACTTCAGGCGGCGCGGTCGGCTGCACGGCGCAGCCGGCCAGCAGGCTTAACGACACACAACCCAAGGTGAATGGGTGGGCGAAGATTGAACGCAACATCGGTGGGGCTCCGGTAGAAGTTCGGGACTGAAACTGCCGGCCCGAAGCTTGCCTGTGAACGGCAGTGCATTCCATGTGGATTGCACCTACACGCGCCGCTGCTCGCGCCGGTCCGCCCGGCTGGCTTCTCGTCAGCAAAGACGGAATGTGCGGGTGCTTTTAGCGAGAATAGGCCCCTGCCCGCCACAGCGCAGGCCGACGACACCAGC
>JANOLY010000322.1:0-2807 GCA_031420055.1 Burkholderiales bacterium
GCGTCAGCTCGAACGCTTCTGTACCGACCAGCCCGAGCGCGCCCATTGGCTGGAGCAGGTCGTCATGCAGGGCTGGGCGTTGCCCGATCTGGCCGTCGCGCTGTGCCGCAGTGCCGGGGCCACACGCGAGTACCTGTCGCAGTGCCGCAAGGGCCTGGCGCGCTACTTCAGCGAATGCCTGCCGTTGGGGATGGGCCGGTGACCGCGCCCGACGACGGTCTGGACGCCTGGTTGGCCGAACTGTCCGGCAGGCCGGCCAGCCCCCCCGCCGCAATGCCGCAGCCCGAGCGGGCCGAAGCTGCGCTGCTGCGCCGGCTGATGACCACGCAGCGGGCGCAGCGTGAACGCGCCAGGCAGGCGCCCACGGCGGCCAGCGAGGCGGCGCATTGGCAGCGGGTGAGGTTGCGGGTGCTGCCGGTCGAGCCGACTACACCGCCAATCAGCGTGTCAGCGCTATCCGCCGGCATGCGGACCGGCCTGGTCGGTCGCCGTCCGCGGGCCGGCCTGGCCGGTCTGTGGCAGCGCTTGGTGCGCCACCATCCCTTTGCATCGGCGCTGGGCGCCACCGGCCTTGCCGTGCTGCTGGCCTGGACGCTGCCGATCGACGGCTTGCTCGACGCTGGCGGCCCGCAAGACGCCGATTCGATTCGCATCCTGCGTGGCGGCGAGCCAGTGCAGGAACTCGTTGCGCAAGCCGGAAAGAGCGCCAGGACGCAGGCCGACGAGCTGATGGTTGTGCTGGGCCGCGCTGGCGCGCCCGTGCACCGGGTGGATCTGCCAGGCGGCGCAGTGCAGATCCAGGCCCGCGTGGCCGTGGACGGCGCGTGGGCCAGTGCGCTGGAAGCGCTTGGTGTGACGGTGCCGCCGCACGGCCGTCTGAACCTGCTGCTGCGCGATCCCGAGCGATCCCGGCCGGCTGCTCAACCGTGAACGCCCCTTGACCCGCGCGCCCGCAACAGCGCACAGCGTCTAGTCGAAGACCCACCCGACCCATTTACTCGTTCATGAACCCGACCCTTAGTGTTCGACAAGCCAGCCATCCATCCAGCCACGAGGCTATGGCCTGCGTGGCGCAGTCGCTGTGGCGGCGCATGGCATCACAGGCCAAGCGCGTGCTGACCTGCGTCGTTGCCTTGAGCATGCTGGCCGCGCCGCTGCAGCCGGTGCAGGCGCAGACGGCGACCGAAAGTTATGCCGCCGACAAGGTCAAGGACGTACGCGACGAGGTCTTCGCCAAGTCGGCCGCTGCCGCCGCCGGCCGACTGACGACGCAGGCTGCGGAGATGAAGGCGCATGCCGATTTTCTCTACGCCGCCGCCCGGGACATGGACGAGCGCGGCATCCGCGGGGCCTATTTCGCGGCCACCACAAGCTCGCCGCAGTTGAAGGCGGCCGCCGCCAAGCTCACCACGGCGTCGAACCAGCTCTACAACAACGCCCAGGCAGCGTCGCTGATGGCTGAGTCCACCTCCACTCGAGCCAGCCGGGTGGCGACCTTCGCCAAAAGCGTGCCCTACATCGCCGCCGCACTGCAGACCGCATGGGATAGCTGGACGCTTTACCGCGATGCCAGCCAGATGCAGGCCCGCTATCCCAACCTGCCGTTGCGGGCCACTCGAATTGAGTATGTGGAAACGGTGTTCAGCGCGGCGGTGGGGCTGATCCCCTACGTGGGCCAGATTGTCGCTGCACTGGCTGTCGAACAGACGGCGTGGGAGGCCTACGACCTGATGCCCAACGAAAATGCCCGAGCGCGAAGCTGGATCGCCACGATGGAAGCCAGCGCCTCTGGCTACCGTGGCACGCCGACTCTGGAGGGTTGGAAGAAAGGCACAGGAACGATTCCCCCTGGTCTCCTGCAGTATCTGAAGGCCTGCCATCAGATCAATAGCGATGAGGTGACCGGCCTGTCCAATCTCGCGTGGACGAAGGACTGGTCCGTCGATCCTGGCGTCCCCAACGCGACGGGCACGTTCATCAATGCGCGCAGTGTCTGGAACGGCGCCACGATCAAGCCGACCACGCTGGCCCTGAGCGTGCCGCCGGTGGTGACGGTGGGCGGAACGGCGCAATACACGCTACGCGCAACCAACGCCAGCGCCACCCCGAGCCCCGCCCTGGTGGTAAAAAACAGCGCCGGCACCGACGTGATGATCTCCACCTTCCAGACCCGCAGCAGCAGCAACGGCGCCGATGTGTGGTCGTACTCGGGTGCGTTGCAGCTCAGCACGCCGGGCCGCTATAGCGCCGTGGCCCGCGCCATCGGCGTGGATGGCAAGTCGGCTGAATCGGCGGCGGTGGCCTTCACCCTGCAGGCCGCGCCCGCGCCGACGGGCAGCGTGGACAACGCCGCCCGCCTCAGCGCCAAAGTGGGTGAGACGCTGCAGCTGTTCGGCAAGGTCAGCAACGCTGAGGTCGTCTATGTCGACTTCTACACCGCCGCAGCCACCACGCCGCTGCGCGAGCGCGCCGAGGTGAACAAAGTGGCCGGTACCTGGGCCCGCCCGCGTGCCTTTACGGTGGCTGGCAACTTCACCTACCAAGTGCGCGCCGAGGACGCCATCACCAAGGCCCTCACCGATCTGGGCAGCCGCTTGGCCATCGACATCACCGATGTCGTGACGCCGCCGCCGCCAACACCCACTCCGGCGCCCAGCATCAGCGCTGCGCAGGCGCTCTCGCCGCTGCAGCTCAACCAGGCTGCCAGCTTCGGGCTGACCGGCAGCAACCTGAGCGCCGCCACCCCGCCGCGGGTCTCCTTGGCCGGCTGCGACGGCCCCGTGCTGACGGTGGTGTCGGCCACCAGC
>JANOLY010000323.1:0-7365 GCA_031420055.1 Burkholderiales bacterium
CACGCCCAATGTGCATGCCAAGGTGATGCAAGAGATCGTGCTGCCCACCATCCAGGGCATGGCGCGAGACGGCCTGCCCTACACGGGCTTCTTGTACGCTGGTCTGATGATCGACCCGCAAGGCCAGCCGCGCACCGTCGAGTTCAACTGCCGCCTGGGCGACCCGGAAGCGCAAGTGCTGTTGATGCGATTGAAGAGCGACCTGTTCGAGTTGCTGATGCAAGCCACCGACGGCAGCCTGGACCAGGCCGAGCCGCAGTGGGACCGCCGCACCGCGCTGGGCGTGGTGGTGGCCGCTGCGGGCTACCCGGCCGCGCCGCGGCTGGGCCACGCCATCACCGCGCTGCCGCCCGAGGACGCCGAGCTGCGCGTCTTCCACGCCGGCACGGCCTTGGTCGATGGCCGGCTGCTGACGACAGGCGGCCGGGTGTTGTGTGTCACCGCGCTGGGCGGCTCGGTGCGCCAGGCCCAGCAGCAGGCGCTGCAGGCCGTGCGCCAGGTGCGGTTCGACGGCGCACAGTGGCGCAACGACATCGGCCACCGCGCCATCAAACACTGAACGGCGAGCCCGGCAATTCCATGCAAACCACCGCCCCCGTTCGCGACTACCTCGCCGGCTTGCAGAGCCGCATCGTGCAAGCCTTCCAGGCCGAAGACGGCAAGGAATTCATCAGCGACGGCTGGACGCGTCCGGCCGGCGGCAAGCTCGAAGGCGTGGGCCTGTCGCAACTGGTGGAAGAAGGCCATCTGCTTGAACGTGGTGGCTGCAACTTCAGCCATGTCACGGGCCGCACGCTGCCGCCTTCGGCCACGCAGCACCGGCCTGAACTGGTCGGCGCGCCGTTTGAGGCCGTGGGTGTCTCGCTGGTCATGCACCCGCGCAACCCCTACGTGCCCACCGTGCACATGAACGTGCGCATGATGGCCGCGCTGCCCGAGAACAAAGCGCCCGTGGTGTGGTTTGGCGGCGGCATGGATCTCACGCCTTACTACGGTTTTGAAGAAGACGCGGTGCACTTCCACCGCACCTGCCGAGACGCCTTGCTGCCCTTCGGTGCTGACAAGTACCCGCGCTTCAAGAAGTGGTGCGACGAGTACTTCTTCTTGAAGCACCGCAACGAGCCGCGTGGCATCGGTGGCGTGTTTTTCGACGACTTCAACGAAGGCAGTTTCGACGACGGATTCGCCATGCTGCGCGCCGTGGGCGACGCCTTTGTGCCGGCCTACCTGCCCATCGTGCAGCGCCGCCGCGCATTGCCTTACGGCGAGGGCGAGCGCGACTTCCAGGCCTACCGGCGCGGGCGCTATGTGGAGTTCAATCTGGTGTGGGACCGCGGCACCCACTTCGGCCTGCATGGCGACGGCCGCACCGAGAGCATCCTGATGAGCATGCCGCCCATCGTGAAGTGGCGCTACGACTGGAAGCCGCCCGCTGGCAGCGAAGAAGCGCGCCTGAGCACCGACTTCCTGCGCCCCCGGGACTGGCTGGATGCCTGAGGCCCGCATAGGGCTGCTGGGCGGCACCTTCGACCCGGTGCACCGCGCCCACCTGGCGCTGGCGCACGCCGCGCTGCACGCGCTGCGGCTGGACCAGGTGCGCTGGATACCCGCCGGCCGGCCGTGGCAGAAGTCGCGCCAGCTCAGCGATGTGCAGCACCGCGAAGCCATGGTGCGGCTGGCCATTGCCGGCGAGCCACGCTTCGTGCTGGACCGCATCGAGATCGAACGCCCCGGCCCGAGCTACACGTTGGACACCGTGAACGCGCTGGTTGCAGCCCAGCCGCAAGCCCAGTGGTTCCTCATCATCGGCGCCGACCAGTACGCTGGCCTGCACACCTGGGGCCACTGGCGCGAGCTGCTGGCCCAGGTGGTGCTGGCGGTGGCCAACCGCCCCGGCCCGCTGCCGCCGGTGCAGCCCGAGGTGCTGGCCTTCCCGCATCGGGCCGTGCCGCTGCCGATGCTGGACATCTCTTCGACCGACGTGCGAAAGCAGGTGCAGCAAGGCGGCGACATCAGCGCGCTGGTGCCGCCCGAGGTGGCGCGCTATATTGAAGCCCACCACCTCTACCGCGGCCCGGCCGCGTCTGAGTCAACAACTTTCAGGAGCTGAATGGACATTCGAAAACTGCAACGGGCCATCGTCGATGGTCTGGAAGACGTGAAGGCCCAGGGCATCGTGGTCTTCAACACCGAGCACCTGTCGTCGATGTTCGAGCGCGTGATCATCGCCTCGGGTGCCAGTAACCGGCAGACCCGGGCACTGGCCAGCAGCGTGCGCACCTCCGTCAAGTCAGCTGGCCTGCAGGTGCTGCGCACCGAGGGCGAAGACAACGGCGAATGGATCATTGTCGATTGCGGCGCGGCGGTGGTGCACGTCATGCAGCCGACCATACGCGAGTACTACCACCTCGAAGAAATCTGGGGCGGCAAGCTCGTCAACATGAAGATGGGCGGCGCCAGCACAGGGCTGGTCAAGGCCTCTGAGCCTGAAGCCGCCGCGCCCAAGCGCCGCGCTGTGGCCCGGCCTGCCGCCGCTGACGACAGCGACCAGCGGCCCGGCCCGCGCGCCGCCGCGCGCTCTGCCGAGGCCCGCAAGGGCGCGGCCGCGCCACCTGCGCCGACCCGCGCTGCTGCACGCCCCGCTGCACGCCCCGCGGCAAAGAAGGCCGCGCCCGTGCGCTTTCAGATCGGTGCGGCTGCTGCCAAAACGCCAGCCCGGCCCAGCGGCGCAGCCGCAGGCAAAGCGGCGCCCAAGGCCGGGGCCAAACCCATGGCCAAACCCGCAGCCAAGGTCAAGACCCTGGTGGTGGGCAAGCCGCCGGCCAAGAAGGCGCCGGCCAAGACCACGCCGGCCCGCAAGGCCGCACCAGCGCGAAAGAAGGTCGTGGCGCGCAAGGGCCCGCTGACCAAGGTCGCCAGCCGCCGCTGATTTCCTTGATGACGCGATGAAGCTGCTGGTGGTGGCAGTGGGCCAGCGCCAGCCGGCCTGGGCCGATGAAGCCTGGGCCGAATTTGCCAAGCGCTTTCCACCCGAGATGCGGCTGGAGCTGAAGACCCTGAAAGCCGAGCCGCGCAGCAGCGGCAAGACCGCCGGGCAATGCATGGCCGCCGAGGCGCATCGTTTTGAAGATGCCTTGCCGCGCGGCGTGCACCGTGTGGTGCTTGACGAAGCCGGCACACGCCGCAGCACCGCGCAGTTGGCTGAACGCATGCAGGCCTGGCGCGGCGAAGGCCGCGACGTGGCCTTGCTCGTCGGCGGCCCCGACGGCCTGGACCCGGCGCTCAAGGCCAGTGCCGACGAGACGCTGCGCCTGAGCGACCTGACCCTGCCGCACGCCTTCGCGCGTGTGCTGCTGGCCGAGGCGCTGTACCGCGCCTGGACGCTGGCCAGCGGCCACCCCTACCACCGGCCCTAAGCACGCGATCAGCGCCACAGCCCGCGCGTGACGCCTGCGTGACGCCCGGCCGCATAGCGTGGCGCGATGGAAGTTATGCTGCCTTTGCCATGAGCGCGCCGGGCCGCCCCAAGGGCGTGTCCGTGGCTGCGCAGCACGAAGGACCAGCCATGAGCGCGCCGGGCCGCCCCAAGGGCGAATACCGGAGTGCGCAGCACGAAGGAACGCCAGTGAGCGCGTCTCGCCACACCGATGCTGAACAGGCCCCGCGCCTGCACCTGCGCTTGCACGGCGCGGCGCAGCTGCAAACAGCCGCCGGGCAGGTGTTTGCCCTGCGTGGCCGTGCCGCGGGCCTGGTGGCCTTGGCGGCGCTGGAGCCCGGCATCGCGCGCGAGCGCGCGGCCGCGATGCTGTGGCCCGATGCTTCCAACCCGCGCCAAAACCTGCGCCAGCAACTGCTGCGCTTTCGCCAGTGGCTGGGCCAGCCGCTGCTTGCGGGCGACGACGCTTTGCACCTGGCCGCAGGCGTGGTGCTGCAAGCCGCCGAGCCCGGCGCCGAACTGCTGGCCACCGAGCCGGCGAGCAACGACGCTTTCGGCCTGTGGCTCGCCGCCATGCGCCGCGCCCAGGGCCAGGCGCAGCAGCAGCCCTTGCTGGATGCGCTGGCAGCCGCCGAAACGGCTGGCGAGCTGGACTCGGCCCTGCAGCACGCGCAGGCCTTGCTGGCGCTGAACCCGCGCGAAGAAGACAACCACACCGCCTTGATGCGGGTGCACTACCTGCGCGGTGAAGCCGCTGCTGGGTTGGCGGTCTACGAGACCTTGGTGCGCCTGCTCGCGGCCAGCCACGGCTGCTTGCCGGCGGCCACGGCGCAAGACCTGGCGGCCAGCTTGCGTCGCCAGGGGCGGTTGCCCGTGCCGGTGCCGGCGGGCGTGCGGCACTTGCCGGTGGCGCTGCGCAGGCCGCCCGTGCTGGCCGGCCGTGCCAACGAGCTGGCCGCCGTGCATGCCGCTTGGAACGAGGGCCGCGCGGTGCTGTTGGAAGGCGACGCGGGCATGGGCAAGAGCCGCCTGTTGGCCGAATGCATGGCCGGCGTCGCGGGCCCCAAGCTGCAAGCCTCGGCACGGCCGGGCGACAGCGCCGCGCCCTACAGCGGCCTGGCGCGGCTGCTGCGGCCGCTGCTGGCCGATGTCGACGCGGGCTTGAGCCCGCCGACGCAAAGCGCGCTGCGGCGGCTGGGGGCGACCTCTGCTTCTTCTGCTTGTGCTTCGACGACGGCAACGGCAACCCCGGCAACCGCGCCCGACTTCGGCGGCGCGCTGCCCGCCGGCGCCATGCCGGCCGCCGTGTCCGAGTTGCTCGAGTGCGCCGCCGTGCGCGCCGTGGCCCTGGACGACCTGCACTTTGCCGACACCGCCACGCTGGAGCTGCTGAGCAGCCTGGTCGCACCGGATTCGGCCTGCAGGTGGCTCTTCGCGCAGCGCGCCAGCGAGGCGCCCTTGGCCGCCCAGGCGCTGCGCCACGACCTCACCGAACTGCAGCACCTGGAGGTGGTGAGCTTGACCCCGCTGGACCGCGACGGCGTGGTCGTGCTGGTGGATGCCTTGGCCCTGCCGGGCCTGGACACCCGCAGGTTGGCGCCTCTGCTGGTGCAGCACAGCGGCGGCAATCCGCTGTTTCTGCTCGAGACCTTGAAGCAGGGTCTGCATGACGGCAGCCTGGCGCGCGGCACCCTGCCGCGCCCGGGCAGCGTGGGCGCGCTCATCGAACAGCGCCTGCAGCGCCTGACAGAACCCGCGCTGACGCTGGCCCGTGTGGCCGCCATTGCCGGGGTGGACTTCAGCATCGAACTGGCCGAAGCCGCCATCGGCCAAAGCGCCGTGCAACTGGCCAGTGCCTGGCGTGAACTGCAAGACGCCCAGGTGCTGCGCGACGAAGCCCTGGCCCACGACCTGGTGGCCGACGCCACGCTGCGCGGCGTGCCCCCCGTGGTGGCGCGGCGCGTGCACGCGCAGTGCGCCGCCTGGCTGGCCCAGCGCGGTGGCGAGCCCGCGCGTGTGGCGGTTCATTGGGCAGAAGGCGGCCAGCATCAGGCGGCCGCAGAAGCCTTCGAGCAAGCCGCCAAGCGGGCCCGCGCCGCTGCTCGCCAGACCGAAGAGGCCGACCTCTACGCCCATGCCGCCCAGGCCTACGCGCAAGCCGGCGATGCGGCTGCGCGCTTCGAGGCGCTGGCCAGCCGCGTCTCGGCCTTGACAGGTGCGCAGGCGGACGACGCCGCTTTGGCCGAAGCCCGTGCCTTGCCCGACGCGGCCGGCACCGATTTGCAGCGCGTGCGCGCACTGCGTGTTCTGGCCGACCTGCAGGGGCAGCGCGGGCCCTTTGAGGCCGCCATCGACACAGGGCTGATGGGCATTGCCTTGGCGCGCACGGCGGGCGCCCAGGAAGAACTGGTGCGCTTGATCTGCGTCACCGCCGGCAACCAGATCAAGATCGGCCGCACCGACGAGGCTTACGGCTTGATGCTGCCGCTGCGCGATTGGGTCGACCGTGAAGCCGGCGACGAACTGCGCCAGCTCTGGTACGGCTACTGGGCCGCCGTGTTGGGCCACATGGGCCGGCTGCGCGAGGGCGTGGCCAACTACGACGTGTCCATCGCCTGCGCCAAGCGCCTGGGCTTGCTGCCCAACCTGAGCATGGCGCTGCTCAACCAGTCGGTGGTGCTGCGCACCATGGGCGCCTTGCAGCGTGCCTGGGAAGGCTCCCAAGCCGGCCTGGCGCTGCTGCCCGCCGACACCGACAGCGCCGAGCATCGCCTGACGCGCTTGATGCACGCCAGAAACGAAGCCGAGATCGGCCACCTGGGCCCGGCGCAGGCCGAACTCGACCAGTTGCTGCCGCACTTCGAGGCCATGGGCGCGCCCTTCTGGGTACACGCCGTGCGCGCCACCCAGGCCCGTTTGTGGCAGCACCTGGGCCAGCACGCGCGCGCCTTGCAAGCGCTGCAAATCGACGCTGCCGGCGTGCCGGCCTGGATGCAAGCCGGGCAGTTGTGGATGCGCCTTGAAATCGAGCAATGGCTGGGCCTGCCGCTGGCCCCGCAGCCCGCGCAACAGGCGCTGGCGCTGCTGGACGGCGACGCCCACCGCCGCACCGCCAACGCCGTGCGCGGCCTGCGCTTTGCACCCAGCGATGCTGTGCTGCTGCAGGCCGACGCGCTGGCCGCCCGCGCCCAGCAGCTGGAACTGTTCGGCGCGCTGGCGGCCCTGCACATGCACCGCGCCCGCGCCGCCCTGGCCCTGCAGCAGCACGACCAAGCCGCGGCCGCTGCCACCGAACTGGTGGGCCTCTTGCACGAAGGCTACGTGCCCGACTTCTGCTACACGCCCGAAGCCTGGTGGGTGGCCAGCCAGGCCCTGGCCGCGGCGGGGCACGACGCCGCCGCACAAGCCGCGCTGGCCGCCGGGCGGCACTGGGTGCAGGCGGTGGCGCTGCCCAGCGTGCCGGCGCCCTTCATCGATTCATTCCTGCACCGCAACCCCGTCAACCGTGAATTGCTGACTGCAGCCGCGCAGTGACGCGCGCTGCGGGCGCTGCTGGTGTTGGCGCTGCCAGCACTTTGCAGCGACTGCAGACATGCGCGAATCGGCGACTACCCCCCCACGTTTGTCGGACTGCTTCGGCGCTCCGCGTGACGGCGCCGTGACGCTGGCCTGCTTACATTGAATTCGCGTTGTGCGAAGCCCGGGCGCCCGCCCGCCAAAGCCCCATGGCGCACCACCAGGAGTTCGCCATGCCCCTCCGCTCCAACGCTTCACGCACCCGCAGCGCCCTGCTCGTCAAGCCTGTGGCCGCCGCCCTGGCCCTGGCATTCAGCGGCACGATCGGCATGCCCGCCAGCGCCGCCACCATCGACTGGATCGACTGGGTCGCCAAAACGCCCACCGGCCTACTCGGCACCATCCGCCTGGGC
>JANOLY010000324.1:0-2256 GCA_031420055.1 Burkholderiales bacterium
GCCATGGCCATCCACGGCAACAAGAGCCAGACCGCCCGCACCAAGGCCCTGGCCGACTTCAAGACCAACGACCTTCAGGTGCTGGTGGCCACCGACATCGCCGCGCGCGGCATCGACATCGACCAGTTGCCGCACGTCGTCAACTTCGAGCTGCCCAACGTGCCCGAGGACTATGTGCACCGCATCGGCCGCACCGGCCGCGCCGGCGCCACGGGCGAGGCCATCTCGCTGGCGTGTGTGGACGAAGACATCTTCCTGCGCGACATCGAACGCCTCATCAAGCGCACGATCCCGCGTGAGGTGGTGCCCGGCTTCGAGCCGCCGGCCGGTGAGAAGGCCGAGCCCATCGTGCTGGGGCGCATGACGATTGGCATCGGCGGCACCCAGCGCAACGGTGGCGGCGGCGGTGGTGGCGGGCGTGGCGGTCGACCGGGTGGCGGTGGCGGCGGACGCGCCGGTGCTGCGCCTTCGGGCGGCGGGCGCCCGGGTGGCGGCGGCCCGGCACGGCCAGGTGGCGGTGGTGGTGGTTCGCGTGGGCCGGCCAGGCCGGCGTCGCGGGGTGGGCCGCCCAAGCGCTGAGATCGGGCGGCTGGGGGTGAAGTCCTGGGGCTGTTCCCATCGCCCCAGGGCTCCTCGCGCTAACATCCTCCCATGCAGCTCATCACCGGAACCGTCGTTGAAGGTCGTGTCGTAGTCCAGGGTGTTGCGCTTCCCGAGGGGAGCCGCGTCACGGTCTTGACGCGAGGTGCAGACGAGAGCTTCTCCCTCAGCGCTGAGGATGAAGACGAACTGATTGACGCGCTTGCCGAGATAGACAGAGGTGAGTTCGTGAGCCTCGAGCAACTCCTGGCCACCTTGCCGCATCGCCGCTGACGGTGACCCGGCAAGTCCAGATCTCAGCGCGGGCCGCGGCACAAGTCCAAAGACAGGCTGCGTGGTGGGAAGCGAATCGCACCGCAGCGCCCGGCGCGGTAGCCTGGCTGCGACCCCGCTACCATGCGCCATCGTGAACGCCGCCCACTTCAAGACCCTTCAAAGCACGCTGGAACAACACGGCGGCCTGGAACTGGCCTTTGTATTCGGGTCCGTCGCAAGCGGCACGGCCCGGGCCGACAGCGACCTGGACATTGCCGTGCAGGCGGCGCAAGTGCTCAGCGCCAGCCAGAAGATGGCATTGATCGGCGACCTGGCCGACGCCACCGGTCGACCGGTGGACCTGGTCGATCTGCGCACCGTGGGCGAGCCGCTGCTGGGCCAAATCCTCTCGCACGGCCGCCGCCTTTTGGGCAGCACAGATGATCATGGGCGTTTGCTCAGCCGGCATCTCATCGACGCCGCTGACTTTCTGCCCTATGCGCAGCGCATCGTTGACGAGCGGAGGCGCGCTTGGATCGGGAAGTGACCCAGCGCGAACCTG
Organism: Burkholderiales bacterium; assembly: GCA_031420055.1. Taxonomy (GTDB): domain Bacteria; phylum Pseudomonadota; class Gammaproteobacteria; order Burkholderiales; family Burkholderiaceae_C; genus Rubrivivax. The sequence goes on from JANOLY010000324.1 coordinate 1,418, forward strand.
CTCCCATAGGTGGGCTCTTGACAGGCGTCGTGCAGTTTGCGCTGCCAGTCACAAGCTGGCGCTGAAACCGGCCAGTCCACAGGCCCGGCTTTCGGTCTTCCAGCAACTACTCCAGCGTCAGCACCAGCCGCTTCCCCAGTGCTGCAGCAGCGCGGTCCAGTGTCTTCAGCGACGGCCAGTGTGTTGGGTCTTCGAGACGCTTGGCAGCGGGCCAGGACGTTTCCAGCGCACGCGCCAGTTCCGACAGCGTGCGCTCGCCGCGCGCCAGGCGCAGCAGCATGGCGGCCTGGGTTTTGGCGTCGGGGGCGATGAGGTGCGCGCCCTTGGTCTTTGCGGAAGGCGCCGGTACGTCCTTGGCCTCGTGCAGACGCCAGGCTAGCATGGCCGACAGGACTTCCACCGCGTTGAACAAGGCTTCCTCCCGCGTCTTGCCCTCGGTGAAGGTGTCCGGGAGGTCCACGAACTGCACCAGGTAACTGCCGTCGGCTTGAGCCTCAATGGTGGCGGGGTATCGGATATCCATGGGTCAACCTCACTTCAGAGTCACACCGGTTTGGCGTTGCAAGGCAGCAAGCAGGCCGGCGCCGATGTCTCGGGTGCCGTGCACTGGCACAGGCACGGCGCGCCCTTCCTTGACAAGAATGTGGTGGCTGCCGTGGATGCGGTCTACCGACCAGCCTGCGGCCTTTAGCTTTGCGATGACTTGCTTGCCATTTACCCGCCGGATGATGCACCAGAAATGATCTACGCGCATGGCGCATGGTGGAATGGCTGCGGCTGCGGACACATCTAGGGCAACGATCCACCCGGCCCAGGTTCGCACTTGCCCGCGCTTGATG
>JANOLY010000325.1:0-19357 GCA_031420055.1 Burkholderiales bacterium
CTGTTCACGTTCACGCAATGCCTGCTCGCCCATGCGGCGGTCTTCCTGCGCCTCACGGCGGCCCAGGTGTCGCTGGCGCCAGGTGTCCAGACGTTCGCCGACCGTGTCGGCCAGCTGCACCCACGAAAAACGCAGCGCCAGGGACATGCCAACGACCAACAAGGCAATCCACCAAACGCCTGAACCCGGAAAACCTAGCCAGCGCTCCGAAAGGGGGCCTAGCTCCAGACCCAGCACGCCGCCCGAGTGGCCTGGAAGCAGGCCTTCCCAGCGGTACAGGCGCGTGAACTCCAGTGCAGCACTCGCGGCCAGCAGCAGGGCCAGGCCCAGCCACAAGGCCCATGCCGGCCGGCCTCGAGATGGGGGTTCAGGCCGCATCTGACGTGCAAACGCGGACAGCCAAGTACGCAGCGCCACGACCACGAGCCACCATGCCGAATAGCCGAACAGGAAGTACGCCATGTCCGCGGCCCGCGCGCCGAGCAAACCCGCCTTGTTGTGCACGGGCGCGCCGGTGCCTGAGGTGGTGAACGCCGGATCCGCCGCGCTGTAGGTGAACAGCGCCAGCGTGAACAGCACCCAGGCCAGGCCAGTGACGATCAGCAAGGCTTGCTGACGCCAGGCGGCAGGCGAGTTGCCAAGGGTGGCATGAGCAGCGATCGCTGCGCTGTCGCCTTGCAGTGAACCGAGCGGAAAACTCATGACCGGCATTGTGTCCGATCAGGTTGCCTTCACTCGTTTTGCAAACGTTCCTTGATGATCACGGAACCGTTTTCCTGGGTCTCGATGACGCCGCGCTCTTCGAGGTCCTTCATGACCCGGCTGACCATCTCGCGCGATGCGCCCACGACCTTGGCCATGTCCTGGCGGCTGACCTTGTGGCGGATGATCTTCACGCCCTCGATTTCCTCGGCCATGTCCAGCAACGTGCGCGCCACGCGGCCGTACACGTCCAGCAGCGCCAGCGACTCGATCTGGCGGTCGGCATTGCGCAGCCGGCGCACCAGGCCGCGCATGATGCCGTAGGACAAGGTGGAGTTTTCCGGCAGGCAGCGCGCGAAGTCGTTGCGCGCCAGCACCAGCATGTCGGTCTGGATTTCGGCGCGCACGGTGGCCGAGTGGGCTTCGTTGTCGATGAGACTCATTTCGCCCACGTAGTCACCCGATTCGAGCACCGCCAGGATGACCTCGCGGCCGCGCGCGTCGGCGGTCAACACCCGGGCCCGGCCATTGAGCAAGATGAACAGCGCGTTGCTCTTGCGGCCCTGCTCCACCACCAACTCACCGCGACGAAAGCGCCGCTTGACGACGCTGTCGGCGATAGCTTGTGCCTGATCGGCAGTGAGCATGGAAAACAGCGGCTCTCGGCGGATCAGGTCCAGGTTGGACAGCATCGACATCGACGGACTCCTCTCGTTGTTATGCGCTGCGGGCCGGCCGGCAGGTTCAACCGGGCCCGCGCGCGGTCTGCAAGAATCGAGCTATTGTGCCCACAGGCAAGCTGGACGCCATCCGGCACAGCCCGCAGGGTCGCTGACGCGTCGGATTGGCGCGACGCTGCCTCTCCACCCCCCTTTCGAGTTCCGTTCATGAACCTGCCTACCCGTCACGCCCGCGTCCTGATCTTGGGTTCCGGCCCTGCCGGCTACACCGCGGCGCTGTATGCCGCGCGCGCCAACCTGGCTCCCATGCTGGTCACCGGCATCGCCCAGGGCGGCCAGTTGATGACGACCACCGATGTCGACAACTGGCCCGCCGACGTCGACGGCGTTCAGGGGCCCGAGTTGATGCAGCGTTTCCTGAAGCACGCCGAGCGCTTCAACACGACGATCGTCATGGACCACATCAACCAGGTCGACTTCAGCCAACGCCCGTTCAGGCTGCAGGGCGACTCGGCGCACTACACCTGCGACGCGCTGGTGCTGGCCACCGGGGCCAGTGCCAAATACCTGGGTCTGCCCAGCGAAGAGGCATTCATGGGCCGCGGCGTCAGCGGCTGCGCCACCTGTGATGGCTTCTTTTACCGCGGGCAGGAGGTCTGCGTCGTGGGTGGCGGCAACACGGCGGTGGAAGAAGCGCTGTATCTCTCCAACATTGCCAGCAAGGTCCACATGATCCATCGCCGCGACAAGTTTCGCGCCGAGGCCATCCTGGTGGACAAGCTGATGAGCAAGGTGGCCGCGGGCAAGATCCAGATGCACCTGTGGCACACACTGGACGAAGTGCTGGGCGACGCATCAGGCGTCAACGGTGTGCGCATACGCAGCACCCAGTCCGGCAGCACAAGCGACATCGCGTTGACGGGCTGCTTCATCGCCATCGGCCACCAGCCCAACACCGACATCTTCAAGGGGCAGTTGGAGATGAAGGACGGCTACATCCTGACCCAGTGCGGGCAGTCGGGCATGGCCACCATGACCAGCGTGCCCGGCGTGTTTGCCGCGGGGGACGTACAAGACCACGTCTACCGTCAAGCCATCACCAGTGCCGGCACGGGCTGCATGGCGGCACTGGACGCGCAACGATTCCTGGAGCAACAGGCTGGCTGAGCCACGAAACCGGGCTATAATCTTTGGCTTTGCCGCGTTCGGCACACACTGCAGTTATCAACAGGAGAGCGTCATGGCACGCGTCTGTCAAGTCACGGGCAAGCGCCCAATGGTGGGCAACAATGTTTCCCACGCCAACAACAAGACCAAGCGTCGGTTCCTGCCTAATCTGCAGTACCGCCGCTTCTGGGTTGAAAGCGAAAACCGCTGGATCCGGCTGCGCGTGACGAACGCTGCGCTGCGTCTCATCGACAAGAAGGGCATAGACCAGATCGTCGCCGATCTGCGAGCCCGCCACGCTATCTGAACTCTTTAGGAGAACACCATGGCCAGCAAAGGCGGACGTGAAAAGATCAAGCTGGAGTCCACAGCGGGCACCGGGCATTTCTACACCACCAGCAAAAACAAGAAAACCACGCCGGAGAAGCTGGAGTTTCTGAAGTTCGACCCCAAGGCGCGCAAGCACGTGCTGTACAAAGAGATCAAGCTCAAGTAGGACCACCCCCGTAGCGGCTGACGCCGCTCCCCCTCAAGGGGGCAACGCCAGCGGCCCGGCAAAGCCGGTTCCGCGGCGTTTGCTGGGGGGCAACTGCAAAACCCGCCGATGGCGGGTTTTTTGTTGTCTGCGGGCGCTGCCCTGAACCTTGTACCGAGCAGAAAAAAAGGGGCCCCGCGAGGCCCCTTGTCGTCAAGCGTTGAAGCTCAGCGGACCACGGCGATCTGCTCGCGGTTGCCGCCCTTGTACGTGAACAGCGTCAGCGCGCCGTTCTTCACGTCGCCCTTGGCGTCGAAGCTGATGGTGCCCGTGACGCCCTTGTAGCCCTCGGTCTTGGCCAGCACCGGCAGGTACTTGGCCGGGTCGGCAGAGCCGGCCTTGACCATCGAAGCCACCATGACGTTCAGCGCGTCGTACACATACGGTGCATAGATTTGCACGTCGGCGTTGTACTTCTTCTTGAACGAGACCTTGAAGTCGTCCATGGACTTCTTGGCTGCACCTTCAACACCACCGGCTTCGGCACACACCACCTGGCCGTCACCCATGGTGCCGGCGGCCAGCTTGGGCAGCTCGCCCGAGCAGATGCCGTCGCCGCCCATGAATTTGGCGCCGATGCCCAATTGCTTCATCTGCCGCATCATCGGACCAGCCACCGCGTCCATGCCGCCGAAGAAGATGATGTCGGGCTTCTTGGCCTTCAAGCTGGTCAAGATGGCGGTGAAGTCGGTGGCCTTGTCGCTGGTGAACTCGCGGCCCACGGTCTTGCCGCCGGCGCCCTTGACACCCTTTTCGAATTCGTCGGCAACACCCTGGCCGTAAGCGGTGCGGTCGTCGATGACGGCGATGCTCTTGCCCTTCAGCTGGGCGACGGCGTACTTGCCCAGCGTGCCCCCCAGGTGCACGTCATCAGCGACGACGCGGAAGGTGGTCTTGTAGCCCTGGCGGGTGAACTTGGGGTTGGTGGCCGACGGGCTGATTTGCGGAATGCCAGCGTCGCTGTAAATCTTGGACGCGGGGATCGAGGTGCCCGAGTTCAAGTGCCCGATAACGCCGTTTACCTTGCTGTCGACCAGCTTTTGCGCGGCGGCCGTGCCCTGCTTGGGGTCGCCCGCGTCGTCTTCGGCGAGCAGTTCAAACTTGGCCTTCTTGCCACCGATGGTCACACCCTTGGCGTTGAGCTCGTCGATGGCCATGCGGGCGCCGTTTTCGTTGTCCTTGCCCAGGTGGGCGATGGAGCCGCTGGTGGGCGCCACGTGGCCGATTTTGACGACCAAATCCTGTGCGTAGACCGAACCACCCAACAGGATGGCGGCGGCTCCGACGATCACGTTCAGCTTGACTTTCATGCACTAACCTCCGGTTATTGAAAATGGTCGATGCGGACAGCCGCAAACGACGTACGGGAACAGCGAGAAACGGCGGACGATACTCCAAATCGATTCGCCGCCCAACGGGGTTTTGCCTTGGGCTGGACGGCCCCACGGGCTCGCTGAAGACTCAACGCGGCGGCACAACAATCGGCCTACACCCGCTGAAATTACGGGCTTTTGCGTCGCCGCGCCAACTCTTGTGCCACGGCGCGCTCGGCGGTGTCGCGCAGGGCCAAGGCCAGTTCAGGGCCGAGTTCGCGCAGCAGGCCGTCCACGGCACGCGCCAGTACCGGCGCGATGGCTTCGCGCAAACGGGCCTGGAACATGGTGTCGATGCGCTCCTGAATGCTGCCCAGCAGCTGCGCGGCCAGCGCGGCGTCTTCTGGTACAGGCGCAGCGGCAACAACGCCCACCGCCGTGGAGTCACCCGCACCGTCGGCAGCGTGCAGCACCTCGGTGAGCGTGGGCACCCTGTCGTGGCTGACGGGCCGGTGTTCAGCCATGGGCGGGTTGGGCCGTGTGATGCGTGATGCCCAAGCCGCGCGCCTTGTACGCACGCCATCGCGAGCGTCCTCGCGCCGCCTCGTCGGGGTCGGCCGCGACGATCTCGATCAAGCGGTCCAGGCCCGTCAATTCATCCGGCGCGTCGGCGCCCAGGTTCACCACCACAGTGGGTGCCGGCGCGTCACCGGCAAGGGTTTGCAAGCTCGGCACCAACCAAATGGGCGTGCGCGCCGCCGTCGCCGCTGTCGCGCCGGGCACGCGCACATGGGGCACAAAGTCGTGCTCGTCGAAGGTCCACAGTGCGCGGTCCAAAGCGCTGAGCGTGTCGGCGGGCGCCGTCACGCGCACCCGCACCCCGCGCCGCACGGCTTTGCGCAACAGCCGGCAAGCAAACCCCAGGGGGTCGACCACGCCGGTGTGGAACTCGACCTCGGTCACCGTGCGCGGGCCAGTACGAAGTGGGTAAGCAAGGCCACTGGCCTGCCCGTCGCGCCCTTGGCGGCACCGGACTTCCAGGCGGTGCCCGCCACGTCCAGGTGCGCCCAACGCATCTTGGCGGTGAATCGCTTGAGGAACATCGCCGCCGTGATGGCGCCTCCAGCGCGGCCACCCACGTTGCCCATGTCGGCAAAGTTGCTCTTCAGCGCCTCGTCGTACTCCTCGTCCAGCGGCATGCGCCAAGCGGGGTCCTGCGCCTGCTCGCCCGCAGCCAAGAGTTCAGCGGCCAGTGCGTCGTCGCTGCTGAACAGGCCCGAGCGGTGGTGCCCGAGTGCCACCACGCAAGCGCCGGTCAGCGTGGCGATATCGACCACGGCGGCGGGCTTGAAGCGCTCGGCATACGTCAGTGCGTCACACAGGATGAGCCGGCCCTCGGCGTCGGTGTTCAGGATCTCCACGGTCTGCCCGGACATGCTGGTGACGACGTCGCCGGGCTTGACGGCCGTGCCGCTGGGCATGTTTTCGCAGGCCGGGATGATGCCGATGAGGTTCACCTTGGCCTTCAATTGCGCCACGGCCCGCAGGGTGCCCAGCACGCTGGCCGCACCGCCCATGTCGAACTTCATCTCGTCCATCTCGCCGGCAGGCTTGATGGAAATGCCGCCCGTGTCGAAGGTGATGCCCTTGCCCACCAGCACCACAGGCGCATCGGACTTGTCGCCGCCCAGCCAACGCGCCACGATGAACTTCAGCGGCTCGGCCGAGCCTTGCGCCACGGCCAGAAAGGAGCCCATGCCCAGTTTCTCGCAGTCCTTGCGGCCCAGCACCTCGACCTTCAGGCCGAATTCCTTGCCCAACTGGCGCGCTTGATCGGCCAGGTAGCTGGGTGTGCAATGGTTGCCAGGCAGGTTGGCGCATTCGCGCGCCAGCGCCACACCATCTGCCACGGCATGCCCACGGCGCAGCGCTGCGCCCATGGCCGCCGACTGGGCCTTGGTACACACCAGGCCCACCGTGCTCAGCTTGGCCGCGGCCAGCGCACTGGGCTTGGTCTGGCGGTAAACGTAAACGGCCTCGGAGACCGCGGACACCAGGGCCTCGGCATGGGCTTCAGTCAGCGCCGCAGGACCGGCCATCATCACCGCCAGCAGTTGTGTGCCGCCGCCCTTGAACAAGGCCATGCCGCCCAGCAAGGCCTTGCGGACCGCCTTGGGCGACCCGTCGCCAGCCATCACCAACGCCACGCGCGACGCCTTCACTCCGGGCACGCGGTGCGCATACAGCTGCTGCCCGGCCTTGAAACTCAGGTCGCCGTCCTTCAATGCTGCCGTCAGCAGCGCGGCCAACGGCGCGTCCAGGCCCACAGGCACCGAGTCCCCCGTCAACAGGACCAGCAGGGCATCGGCAGGCATGCCCACCACGCCACCGGTGCCTGGCACCATCGTCTTGAAGTCCATAATTCGCCTTGGCAATTTAAACCTGAGATGTTATTCGATACAACCGTGCGCCGAGAGCTGTCTCGGGGCTTTGGCGCCACCCTGGTGGTGACCCTCACCATCGTGCTGACGAGCCTGCTGATCCGCACCGTCGGCCAGGCGGCCAGCGGTGCCGTGGCGCCGCAGGACGTGGTGCTGTTGCTGGGCTACCTGGCCTTGGGCTATCTGCCCACGTTCCTGTCGCTGTCGCTGTTCGTGGCTGTGGTCGTCACCTTGGGGCGCATGTACCGCGACAGCGAAATGGCGATCTGGTTTGCCAGCGGCGTGAGCACACCGCGCTTCGTTCGCCCGGTGCTGCGCATGGCCTGGCCCGTGTTGCTGGTGGTGGCACTGCTGGTGCTGTTTGTCTGGCCCTGGGGCAACCGCAACAGCCTGGATCTGCGCGAACGCTACCAGCAGCGCTCTGACCTGTCGCGCGTGACCCCCGGCGTGTTCCAGGCCTCGCGCGACGGCCAGCGAGTGTTCTTCATCGAACGCGAAGGTGCCGACGGCGCTGATGCCGCGAAAGCGCGCAACGTCTTCATCCTGACCCAGACAGATCGTGGCGAGTCGGTCACCTCAGCGCGTGCTGGCCGGCTGAGTCGCGAAGGTGACGACACATTCCTGGTGCTCGACCGCGGCCAGCGCAACGATGTCGATCAACGCAGTGGCGAACGCATGCTGTCCAGCTTCGAGACCTACCGTATCCTGGCCGGCGAACGGGCCTTGACCTCGGCCGCCAACCTGCCCCCAAGGGCCACCTCGACGCTGGCCCTCGTGCGCCTACCGACGCCACGCGGTCAGGGCGAGTTGTGCTGGCGCATCGGCGTGTTGCTGGCCGCGCCCAACCTGGTGCTGTTGGGCATCGGCCTGTCGGCCACCAACCCGCGGCGGGCCAGCAACTGGAACCTGCTGTTCGCCCTGCTGGCCTTTGTCGTCTACCTGAACCTGCTGAACTTGTCGCAGGCCTGGGTGGCCAGCGGGCGTGTCGGGCTGGCGGCCGCACTGCTGGGCCTGCACGGCACGGCCTTCGGGCTGGCGCTGGCCCTGCTGTGGTGGCGTGACCATGCCAGCGTGTTGTCGCTGCGGCGCAGGCCACAAGGAGCCGCGACTTGAAAACCGTGCGCCGGTTGCTTTACCGGGACATCGCCTCTTCGGTGATCTTTGTCGTGCTGGCCTTCCTGGCTTTGTTCTATTTCATCGACTTCGTCGACGAGCTTGAACAGGTCGGCCGTGGCGGCCGCACCGTTTGGCACGCCATGCTGGCCGCCGCCTTCGAGGTGCCCAGGCACTTCTACGAACTGTTTCCCATCGCCGTGCTCATCGGCACCATCTTCTCGTTGGCCCGCCTGGCGCAGTCCTCGGAGTTCACGATCCTGCGCACCGGCGGTCTGGGGCCTCGCCGTGCCCTGGGACTCCTGGCCGCCCTGGGTGCGGCCTTTGGCCTGTTGACTTTCGTCGTTGGCGACTACGCCGCTCCGGTCAGTGAACGCTGGGGCGTCGAACTGCAGGCGCGACTAAGTGGTGGGTTGAAAATCGAAGGCGGCGCGTGGATGAAGGAGAAGCACGACACCGCAGACGGCGAGCGCAGCTACTCGGTGAATGTGGCCGGCACCAACGCCAACGGGTTGCTGACCGGCATCCGCATCTTCGAGTTCGACGCCGACGGCGCCCTGGTGTCGCGCACACAGGCCCGCGAAGCTCGGGTCGGTGGTGACGGCCACTGGACACTGACCGAGGTGGAGGTGGCGCGCTGGCCTCGCGCCCGCGCGCCCGGTTCGCCGCAAGTGCAGTTGGAGCGTCTGACCACGATGCAATGGCAAAGCACCCTGGGCGCCGATGTGGTGGCCGCGGCCGTATCGCCGCTTGACACCATGACCACGCTGGAGCTGTGGCGGTACGGCAAGCACCTCAGCGGCCAGGAGCAGGCGGCCGAGCGCTACGAGATCCGCTTCTGGAAGAAGGCGCTGTATCCCCTGGCCTGCCTGGTGATGGTGGCGCTGGCCCTGCCCTTCGCCTACATGCATGCCCGCTCGGGCAGCATCAGCTGGAAGGTCTTTGGCGGCATTCTGTTGGGCATCAGTTTTGTCCTACTCAACAACCTGGCCGGCTACATCGGCCTGCTGCGCGGCTGGACGCCCTGGCTGGTGGCGGCATTGCCCAGCATGGTCTATACCGGCATCTCCATGGCCGCCTTCACCTGGTTGGTGCGATACCGATGACCACTGCAAAGACTGACGCTGGGCTGCTGCTCTTTGCCCACGGCGCGCGCGACCCGCGCTGGGCGCAACCCTTCGAGGCCGTGGCCGCCCGTGTGCGCGCTGCCCGGCCCGGCACGCCGGTGTGCCTGTCCTTTCTGGAATTCATGGCCCCGGGCCTGGTCGACGCAGGCGCGCTGTTGGTGGCACAGGGTTGCCAGCGCATCGAAGTGATGCCCTTGTTCCTGGGTACTGGCGGCCATGTACGCAAGGACCTGCCCGTGTTGATGGACGCGTTGCGCGCCGCACACCCGGGGGTCCGTTTCGGCTTGCATCCCGCCGTGGGCGAGTGGGCGTCGGTGGTGGATGCGATGGCCGCCGCTGCCCTGGCGACCTTGGAGTCCGGCGCATGAACCTGCACCAGCTGCGCTTTGTGCAAGAAGCGGTGCGCCGCAACCTGAACCTCACCGAGACCGCCAAGGCCCTGTTCACATCGCAGCCCGGCATCAGCAAGGCCATCCTTGAACTCGAAGAAGAATTGGGCGTGGACATCTTTGCCCGCCACGGCAAACGCCTCAAGCGCGTCACCGAGCCGGGGCAGGCGGTGCTCAAGTCGGTGGAGATCATCATGCGCGAGGTCGCCAACCTGAAGCGTATCGGTGAGGAGTTTTCCAAGCAGGACGCCGGCACCCTGTCGATCGCAACCACCCATACGCAGGCCCGCTACTTCCTGCCCGGCCCGGTGGCCCAGTTGCGCTCGCGTTACCCCAAGGTGCAGGTGCTGCTGCACCAGGGCATGCCCGATCAGGTGGCGCGCATGCTGCTCGACGACGTGGCCGAGATCGGCCTGGCCACCGAGGCGCTGGCCACGCATGACCAGCTCATCACCCTGCCCTGCCACCAGTGGCAGCACGTGATGGTGGTGCCCACCCACCACCCGCTGGCCGGTGTTGAACGGCCCACGCTGGAACAGCTGGCCGAGCACGCGCTGGTGCTGTACCAGCCCACCGTCACTGGTCGCACGCGCATCGACCAGGCCTTTGCCCGCGCCCGCATCAAGCCGGTGGTCGCCCTGGAAGCCATCGACTCCGACGTCATCAAGACCTATGTGCGCCTGGGCCTGGGCGTGGGCATCGTGGCCGAACTGGCGGTGCAGGAGCCGGCCGACGCCGCCGACCTGGTGTGGCGCCCGCTGGGCCACCTGTTCGGGTCCAACGTCACCCGTGTGGCCTTCAAACGCGGCGCCTACCTACGGCACTTTGTACTGGCCTTTGCCGGGATGTTGTCGCCCCATCTCAGCGCCGCACTCATCACCCGCGCCATGATCGGCGGTGGCACCGACTACGAACTCTGAGCCCCACCATGCCTGTCACCACCAACCCCGTCCGCACCCCGACGCTTACCAGCCGACTGCCGGCGGTGGGCACCACCATCTTCACAGTCATGTCGGCGCTGGCGCAGCAGCACAGCGCCGTCAATCTGGGTCAGGGCTTCCCGGACTTTGAATGCGACCCGGCCCTGCCAAGGCATGTCAGCGACGCCATGGGCGAAGGCCTGAACCAGTACCCGCCTATGGCCGGCGTGCCCGCACTGCGCCACCGGGTTGCGGCCAAGATCCAGGCCTTGTACGGCGCGGCCTACGACGCCGACAGCGAAATCACCGTCACGGCCGGTGCCACACAGGCCTTGATGACCGCCGTGTTGTGCTGCGTGGGCCCGGGCGACGAAGTCATCGTCCTCGAACCCTGCTACGACAGCTACGGCCCGGCCATCGAACTGGCCGGCGGCCGCGTGGTGCGCGTGCCGCTCACGCCAGGCAGCTTCAGGCCGGACTTCGCCCGCATCAACGCGGCCCTGTCCCGACGCACCCGCATGCTGCTGATCAACAGCCCGCACAACCCCACGGCAACCGTGTGGACCGCGGCCGAGATGCAGCAACTGGCCGACTTGCTGGCGCCCACCGACGTGCTGCTGCTGAGCGACGAGGTCTACGAGCACATGGTGTATGACGGCGCCCGGCACATCAGCGCGTCCAGCATTCCCGGGCTGGCAGCGCGCAGCTTCGTGGTCTCCAGTTTCGGCAAGACCTTTCACGTCACCGGCTGGAAGGTCGGCACCGTGGCCGCACCGGCGGCCTTGACAGCGGAGTTTCGCAAGGTGCACCAGTTCAACGTCTTCACCGTCAACACGCCCATGCAGCACGGCCTGGCGCGTTACCTGGCCGACCCGCAACCCTACCTGGCGTTGCCGGCCTTCTACCAGCGCAAACGCGACCTCTTCCGCAGCGGCCTGGCGCCCACGCGGCTGCGCTTGCTGCCCAGCGAAGGCAGCTACTTCCAGGTGGTGGACTACAGCACCGTGAGCTCACTGCCCGAGGCCGCGTTCTGCGAATGGCTCACTCGCGAGATCGGCGTGGCAGCGATTCCTGTCGCGGCCTTTTATGAAGGCGGCTTCGAGCAAGGACTGGCCAGGTTGTGCTTTGCCAAGCGCGACGAGACCTTGGCCACGGCCCTGGAACGCCTGCGAAAACTCTGACGCCGCCGCGGCGGCGTCAGGTTCAACGTCGGCTGCGCTGCGCGTGGGGGTCGAAAGGATCGAAGATGCTGCTGGACTTGTCCGGCGTGCTCAGATCCAGGTCGACGGGCGCTGTCGGCCGACCGCCGCCGTCCTCGCCAGCGTCCAGCGGCGCGCGCCCCGAATCGTCAAAGGGCGCTGGGCGCGTCGAGTGCAGGTCGTTTTGCTCATGGATAGGCAGGAGCAGATCCACGTCCACGGCGCCGGCCGATTGGCGGTCGAACAGGTCGCGCGCCAGTGCGTACAGGAACAGCACCTCGCGGTAGGCGGGCAGATCGAACAGGTCACCGCGTGATTTGCGAAAGAGCAAGGCCTCGAGCTCGGCCATCGCGTCCAACGGACGACCCCAAACCTGGGTCAGTCGCGGCACCACGCCAGGGTAGCCCTCCAGCCCCCGCCCCTGCTGCAGACCTTCGTCCCAGGCCGGCGCGTAGGCGTTGAATCGCTCGTTGAAGCGACTGCGCGTGCGCTCGTAGGCGTCCTGTTCGGCCTGACGATGGTAGATCTCCATCAGCTTCAGGTAGGGCAGCGGGCTGCCGCCGCCAGTCAGCCGCAGGTGTTCGACGAGCAGGTCGATGGCGGCCGTATCCTGGCCGAGAACGACAAAGAACTCGGCCTGTTGCTCCAGGTCGATGAGCTCTTCGATCGACACGTCGCGCGGCGTCTCGCCGCCGTCAAGCCCGCCCGCGGGCACCGGGGCCGTGCGCTGACTGACGGGCGGCAGCGTCGATGGCTGGCTGTCCGGAGCCGTCCAGCCCGGCGGCGCTGCAGCCCGCAAAACTGCAGCCGCCGGCGGGGCCGGCGACGGCAACACGATGTCCGACGCCACGAAGGGCGTGGGCGATGTCGCAGACCGGCCCATTCCCGGCTCGGAGGTCAACTCGTCGTAGGCCGATTCGGTGGCCTCGCGCCACTCGGGCAGGCGCGCTGGTGCTGTCGGCCGCTTCCACAAGCGCCAGGCCAGGGCCGCGGCCAGCAAGGCGGCGCCCAGCAAGGCCAACTGCAAGGGCCACAACCAGCGGCTCGCAGCCTCGGAGGCTTCCACCTCGGCCTGCAGCTTCAGGGCCAGTTCACGCTGGGTCTTGGCCTCGCTGCGCGCTTGCTCGACAGTGCGCTCCAGGGACTTGATGCGTTGCTCGGCGGCCGACGCTGCGGCCATCGCCGCGCGCATGGCCGTGGCCGCCTGGGCCACGACCTCGATGGCCTGCTCGACCGCTGCAGATTCCGCGCTCAGCACCGGCTCCGCCGGCTCCAGGCGCAAACGCGGGCCGGCGGGCGCAGCCCGAACGGGCCTGGAACGCTCAAGTTTGGTCGGCCGCGGCGCAGCGGCTGCGATCCGCTCGCCACGCGGCGTGCCGGGCTGCGCCGGCGCGGCGCGGGTTGGCGACGTTGCAGGCGGCACCGGCGAGGCTGGCGCAACGGGCACCGATGCGGGCGGCGTCGCGGCCACCGCCGCCGCGGCTTCAGCCATCAGCATGTAGCGGCGTGTCACGCGGGCCTGGCAGCCCAACGTCAACTGCACGCTGACGACGGGCTCGTCAATGCGCTGCGACGTGCTGACACGTATGCGCGCGCCCTCGGGCCCCAGGGACTCCAGTGCGGTGCGCACCTGCGCGGCCGGCAGCTTGCGCTCGCCCACCGAGACCTCGGCGGCAATGCATTCGGGCGTGACCGGCTCGCCGGAGTCGGTGCGCAGTTGCACCGAGAAATTCAGCGGCTGCCCCAGAACCACCGCCGGCGCGCCTTGCGCCCACGCTGTTGCGCAGGCCGCCATCGATGCCAAGACCGTGACCCCGGCCCGGAACCAACGCGGCCGAAGCCAGGATTTCTGCATGCGGGGTGATGGCGTGAATGCTTGTCCGGACGACTCTAGCACGCCCACTTGCCCGCGCCGCCGTCTCGGCCCCACCGCGCCGAGGCAGCCATCACGCAGCAGTGACAATGCTGCGGTCGCGACGCCTGTCGCGTCTGAAACAAGCGATGTGCCACCCCCCTCTTACCATCGACGAGACACAAGAAATCCGCATCAAGCTGGCCTTGGCCCAAGAAGACCTGGCGCACCTGCTGGGTGCATCGCGCCAACGTGTGAACCAGGAACTCAAGGGCTTGGAGCGCGAAGTCGCCGTGCAGTGCAAGAGTTGAGCCCACCCGGCTGGTGGTACTGTCGCGCGAGAAGCTGCTGGCCATAGCCGACCGATGAACACCGCACCCTGAAGCCCATGGAACAGTACTCCGGCACCCAAGCTGTCGCCGCCAGCCATGCTTTCGATGTCGGACGGCTGCAGGCCCACCTGGAACGCAATCTGCCCGGGTTCGCCGGGCCGCTGGCGGTGGAGCAGTTCAAGGGCGGTCAATCCAACCCGACCTACAAGCTGCTCACGCCCAGCAAGGCTTATGTCATGCGCAGCAAGCCCGGGCCGGCTGCCAAACTGCTGCCGTCGGCACATGCTGTGGAGCGCGAGTTCCGCGTCATGTCGGCACTGGCCGGCTCCGGGGTGCCGGTGCCGCACATGCATACCTTGTGCAGCAGCGAAGACATTATCGGCCGCGCCTTCTATGTCATGGAGTTCATCGACGGCCGGGTCCTGTGGGACCAGTCACTGCCCGGCATGGGTTCGGCCGAGCGCGCCGCCATCTATGGCGAGATGAACCGCGTCATTGCGGCGTTGCACAGCGTGGACGCGGTGGCCGCCGGCCTGGGCGACTACGGCAAGCCCGGCAACTACTTCGACCGCCAGATCGGCCGCTGGAGCAAGCAGTACCTGGCCTCGGTGACAGAACCCATCGAAGAAATGGACCAGTTGCTCGCCTGGTTGCCCGCGCACATTCCGCCCAGTGCGCGCGACAACCAGGAGCCCTGCGTCGTGCATGGCGACTTCAGGATCGACAACCTGGTCTTCCACAAGTCTGAACCACGCGTGCTGGCCGTGCTGGACTGGGAACTGTCCACGCTGGGCCATGCACTGGCAGACTTCAGCTACCACTGCATGTCCTGGCACATCCCGCCGGGCACCTTTCGCGGCATCGCCGGGCTGGACCACGTGGCGCTGGGCATACCCGCAGAGCGCGACTATGTGCGCCTGTATTGCGAGCACACAGGTCGCACCGACGCCACGGCACTGATGAAGGACTGGGACTTCTACCTCGCCTACAACCTGTTCCGCCTGGCCTCGATCACACAAGGCATTGCCCGGCGCGTGGTTGACGGCACGGCGTCCAGCGCGCAAGCCCGGGCCACGGGGGCGCAGACGCGCCCGCTGGCCGAGTTGGCCTGGCGCCACGCGCAGGCCTCCTCCTGAGACGGCACGAGCGGGTCACCCCGCCATGGACTTCAGCTACTCCCCCCGAACACAAGACCTGCAGCCGCGTGTCAGTCACTTCATGGCCGAACACCTCTATCCCAACGTGACGCGCTACCACGCCGAACTGGAGGCCAACACCGCGGCAGGGAAGCGCTGGACACCACTGCGGGTGATCGACTGGGCGATGCAGGTGAGTGGCGGCGCTGGCCTGCGCGGCGACTTTGCGCTCACCGACTACTTCAGGCCTTGCGTTCTTCTTCTGGCAGGGCGCTGGCCGACCAAGCGCTTGGGGCGTCGGCCTCGGCGGGCGGCTGAGGCGTTTCAGCGGCGACGCGGCGGGCTTCGCGGATCGCCGTTTCGAACAGGCGCAACCAGGGCTGCAGACTGGCCACATCAGGGGTCGGCATGGCCGTGCGCAGGGTCAGGCGGCCACGCGCCATCATCAACACCAGCGGCTGCGCCGGGTCGGGCGCCAGGGTGGCCAGGGCGGCCGACAGTGGCCCCTTCAGCCACATCGCCAACCAGTTGCGCATGCTCGACACCGCCACGAAGTTTTCGCGCAGCACGCCCATGTCCACACCCGGCAGTTTGGGGAACATGACCAGCCAGCGGGTTTCGGGCGGCGTTTCGTTGTCGATGCGCGTCTGCACGCTCTCGACGGCCTGCTCGAACATCGCATTTTCCATGGCCTCTTGCAGCGCGCGGTTCATCACCACCAGTTGCAGCGCAGAACTGGTGGCCAGTTCTGCGCGTAGACGCAACTCGGCACCGACCACGTAGCTGCGCTGCGACGGACCCCATTCCAGCCGCCACTCGGTGCCCGCAACGCGCCCGTCGATGACGAAACCTTCGCCAGGAACACTGCGAAACGGGTATTGACGTTGCTCGGCCCACAAGGCCACATCGTCCCAGCTGGTGCCGGTGCGCGCGTGCTTGCTGGTGATCCAGCGTTTAAGGCCTTCAAGCATGCTTTAGAGTCGGTTGCAGATGCGGGCCCGTGCGCCCGCCGGCACCTGGAGAAGTCGGATGATCACAGTGTATTCGTGGGCTACACCGAACGGGCACAAGGTGCACATCATGCTGGAGGAGTGCGGCTTGCCATATCGCACGGTTGCGGTCGATATCGGCGCTGGCGACCAGTTCAAACCCGAGTTCCTGGCCATCAGCCCGAACAACAAGATTCCTGCCCTTGTCGACACCGATGGTCCCGGTGGCAAGCCGATCGCGCTCTTCGAGTCCGGCGCGATCTTGCTCTACCTGGCGGCCAAGACCGGCCGCTTCCTGCCCGAGGACCTGGCAGCGCGTTACGAAGTGTTGCAGTGGCTGATGTTCCAGATGGGCGGTGTCGGCCCGATGCTGGGCCAGGCCCATCACTTTCGCTTGTACGCGCCAGAAAAAATCCCCTATGCCATCGACCGCTACACCAACGAGGCACGCCGCCTTTACGGCGTGATGGACAAGCGCATCGCCAAGAAGCGCTACATCGGTGGTGACGAATACGGCATCGCTGACATGGCGGTCTTTCCGTGGTTGCGCAGCTGGAAGAATCAGGGCATCGACTGGAACGACTTCCCAAACCTCAAGGGATGGTTCGACGAGATCGCCGCGCGCCCCGCCGTCGTCCGCGGCGTGGAGGTGCTGGCCGCCCAGCGCAAACCCTTCATGGACGACAAGGCCCGCGAGGCGATGTTCGGCAAGACACAGTACGAGCGGCGCTGAACGACGCACACTGAACGACGCATCAAGCCCGGCTCCTAGAATCCCCGTCACCCACCACTGCCCGTAGCTCAACTGGATAGAGCACCAGCCTTCTAAGCTGGGGGTCGCAGGTTCGAGTCCTGCCGGGCAGGCCAGGATGGTGCTGGTCTGAATCGGGCTCGCCTCGTCTGCCGCCGTCCGCCCACCGATGTGCTGAGTGCGCCGCCAAAAGCTGGATGCCTATACAGTCCTGGGGGTGGACATCCTGGCCGAGCTGAATCCCGAACAACGTGCCGCTGTGCAGCACCCGCAAACCGCCGGGCCGCTGCTGGTGGTGGCCGGCGCTGGCACGGGCAAGACGCTCACGCTGGCGTCGCGCGCGGCCTGGTTGATACAGCAAGGCGTGGCCCCGAACCGGCTCTTGCTCATCACCTTTTCGCGCCGCGCAGCAGCCGACATGGCGCGCCGCGCCGGGCAGCTGGTGCACGCCGCACTGGGCCTGCCGCGCAACACCCCGCCGCCCACGCTGCCTTGGTGCGGCACCTTTCACAGCGTGGCCGCGCGGCTGTTGCGCGAAGAAGCCCCGCGCATCGGGCTGGCGAGCGACTACACCGTGCTGGACCGCGCCGACGCGCAGGACCTGATGGCCCTGGCGCGCCAGTCGCTGGGGCTGGGTGACAGCCGCGCTGATGAAGAGCCCGGCGGACAGCGGTTCCCCATGGCGGCCACGTGCCTGGCCATCCACAGCCGCTGCGTCAACACGCGCACGCCCCTGGCCGACGTGCTGCGCACCCACTACCCCTGGTGCGCCACCGCGCAAGGCGGCCTGCAGCCGTTGTTCGCCGCATTTGCCGAAAGCAAGCTGCAACAGCAGTCGCTGGACTTCGACGACCTGCTGCTGGCCTGGTGGCACCTCATGCAGTCGTCGGACCTGGCCGCTCGCATCAGGGCGCGCTTTGACCATGTGCTGGTCGATGAACTGCAGGACGTGAACCGCCTGCAGGCCGAGCTGGTTCAAGCCCTGCGTCCGAGCGGACAGGGCCTCACCGCCGTGGGCGACGACGCGCAAAGCATCTACGGCTTTCGCGGCGCCGACGTGCGCCACATCCTGGACTTTGCGGCGCGCTTTGCACTGCCGGCGCGCCGTGTCCTGCTGGAGGAGAACTACCGCTCCAGCCAGCCGTTGCTGGCGGCATCCAATGCCGTCATCGCCTTGGCCGCCGAGCGTTTCGACAAGAATTTGTGGAGCCCGCGTACTGCAGCGCGGCCGCCGCGGCTGTGCACGGTGCAAGACGACGCCGCGCAGGCCCGTGGCGTGACCGACGAGGTGCTGGCGCTGCGCGAGACCGGGCTGGCACTGAAGCGCCAGGCAGTGCTGTTCCGCGCCAGCCACCACAGCCTGGCGCTGGAGCTGGAACTGGCGCGGCGCCAGGTGCCGTTTGTCAAATACGGTGGCCTGCGTTTCATGGAGGCTGCGCACATCAAGGACGTGCTGGCCGTGCTGCGCTGGGCTGCCAACCCGCAGTCGCGCTTGTCGGCGCTGCGCTCGGCGCGGCTCGTGCCCGGCATGGGGCCGGCGAGCGTGAAACGCCTGCTCGACCACACCGCGCCGCTGCAGGAATTCAAACCCCCGCCCACCGCCGCGTCGCCGTGGCAAGCGCTGTGTGATCTGCTGACCCACCTGCGCAGCCCGGCCGCGCGCTGGCCCGACGACTTGCAGGCCGTGGTCGACTGGTACACGCCGCACTTGCAGCGCCTGCACGCCGATGCCCGCGTCCGCCTGGGCGACTTGCAGCAGCTGTGCCGCCTGGCACCCGGCTACGCCAGCCGGCAAAACTTTCTCACCGAGTTGACGCTGGACCCACCCGAGGCCAGCAGCGACGAGGCCGTGCCGCCGCACCTGGACGAGGACTACCTGGTGCTGTCCACCATCCACTCGGCCAAGGGCCAGGAGTGGAACGCCGTGCATGTGCTCAACGTGGTGGACGGCTGCCTGCCTGCCGACATGGCCGCGGGCAGCGCAGCAGAGATCGAAGAAGAACGCCGGCTGCTTTACGTGGCCATGACACGCGCCCGCGACGAGCTCACGCTGTGGGTGCCGCAGCGCTTTTACGTGACCCAGCAGCGCGCGCTGGGCGACCGCCATGTCTACGCGCCGCTGACCCGGTTCATCCCGCCTGCCCTGCTGCATCTGTTTGAACAGGTGCAGCCCGTGGCGCCCCACGTCCATGATGACCGCACCGCAGCGGCCGACGGCGCGCCGCTGCTGGACGTGGCGGCCTTGCTGCGCGGTGCTGGCGCCTGACAGCGGCGCTCAGGAATGCACAGCGCGGGGCCAGCGGCCCATCACCCAAGGCCGGCCTGAGTGCAGAATCCGCGTTCCTCCGGCACAGGGTCATCACCATGCAAGACACCTCCATCGCGAGTCGCACCTCTGCCACGCCACGTGCCGGCGACGATGCATCCCAGGCCCTGCGCCGCCTGGGCAGCCGGGCCCACCAGTTGCGCGCGGCGCTGCGCGCCGCCGACCATTACAACGGCCAGGACCAGGCCGATGACCGCAACACCGGGTCTTGGTTGACGTCCAGCGCCGTGACGCTGGCCGAAGACCTGGCCGCCGACATCGACAGCCTGGCCCGGTCGGTCAAGGAAGGCGCTGGCGACGTGGCCCTGCAGCAGGCCGTGGCCGCCGTGCGGGTGCGCGCGCACCAGCTGAACGCGTCGGCACGTGCCGCCGACCACTTTCTGGA
>JANOLY010000326.1:0-1753 GCA_031420055.1 Burkholderiales bacterium
GGTGGCGTCATAGTCGCCGATGTCGTAGGTCAGGCCCACCGGGCTGGCGTAGGGGAAGGTGGTGATGAAGTTTCGCCGGCGCAGTTCGGCTGGGTCGATGCCCAGTTCACGCGCCGCGGTCTCGACGATGCGCTCGACCGCGTAGGTGGCCTCGGGCCGGCCGGCGCCGCGGTAAGCATCCACCAGCGCGGTGTTGGTGAACACGGCGTTGACCGTGCACACGATCTTGGGCGTGCGGTACTGCCCGGCCAGCAATGTGGCGTACAGGATGGTGGGCACCGCCGTGCTGAAGGTGCTGAGGTAGGCGCCCAGGTTGGCGGTGGTGTCCACGCGCAGGCCCAGGAAGGTGCCGGTGGCATCCAGGGCGAGTTCCACCGTCGTCAGGTGGTCGCGGCCGTGGGTGTCGGACAGGAAGGCTTCGCTGCGTTCGGCTGTCCACTTGATGGGCCGGCGCACCTGCTTGCTGGCCCACACCAGCGCGGTTTCTTCACCGTACAGGGGAACCTTGCTGCCGAAGCCGCCGCCCACGTCGGGGGCCACCACGCGCATCTTGTGCTCGGGGATGCCCAGCACGAAGGCGCACATCAGCAGCCGCTCGACGTGCGGATTCTGGTTGGCGACATAGAGCAGGTAGCTGTCGTCGCTGGGGCTGTAGACGGCATTCGCCGCGCGCGGCTCGATGGCGTTGGGCACCAAGCGGTTGTTGCGGAAGGTCAGCCGGCTGACATGCGCGGCGCCGACGAAGGCCGCATCGGTGCCGTCCTTGTCGCCGATCTGCCAGCGGTAGCAGCGGTTGTCGGGCGCGTCGTCGTGCACCTGCGAGGCCACGCGGTTGACGCTTTCCAGGTCGATGACGGCGGGCAGCACCTCGTAGCCGACCTCGATCATCATCGCCGCGGCCCTGGCTTGCTCGAGTGTTTCGGCCACGACCAGCGCCACGCGGTCGCCCACGTAGCGCACTTTTCCGTCGGCCAGCACCGGGTGCTTGGGCTCTTTCATCGGCGTGCCGTCGATGTTGTTGATGCCCCAGCCGCAGGGCAGGCCGCCGATGGCCTTGAAGTGCTCGCCGGTGTAGATGCCCAGCACGCCGGGTGCGGCCGCGGCGGTGGCGGTGGACAGCGAGGTGATCCTGGCGTGGGCATGCGGGCTGCGCAGGAAGAAGCCGTAACTCTGGCCGTGCAGGGTGATGTCGTCGGTGTACTGGCCCACGCCGGTGAGAAAGCGCGCGTCCTCGCGACGCACCACGCTCTGGCCGACGAACTGCTGGCGCGCATTCATGCCGTCTCCTTCATGCTGTTCATTGCCGACGCACCTTGCTGCACCGCACGCACGATGTTGTGGTACCCGGTGCAGCGGCAGAAGTTGCCTTCCAGCCCGTCGCGGATTTGCGCTTCGGTGCCGTGGGCGTGGTGCTGCACCAGGTCGATGGCGCTCATCACCATGCCCGGGGTGCAAAAGCCGCATTGCAGGCCGTGGCACTGGTTGAAGGCGGTCTGCATGGGGTGCAGGCTGCCGTCAGCCGCGGCCACGCCTTCAATGGTCGTCAGCGCGGTGCCGGCGGCCTGCGCGGCCAGCATCGAGCAGGCTTTCACCGCCCGGCCGTCGATGTGCACGGTGCAGGCGCCGCACTGGGCGGTGTCGCAGCCCTGGTGGGTGCCGGTAAGGCGCAGGTCTTCACGCAGGAAGTTCACCAGCAGCGTGGCGGGTAGAACTTCGCGGGTGAATGTTTTGCCGTTGACTTTCAAAGTCAGGG
>JANOLY010000327.1:0-6888 GCA_031420055.1 Burkholderiales bacterium
CGCCCGCCAGTTGGCGCGGGGTTGCGCGTTCGCCAAAGAACAAGGCCCCCACGGCCAGCATCCACACCGGCATGCTGGCCGCCACCAGCGTGACGTTGATGGGGCTGGACGTGACCAGCGCCAGGTACTGCAATGAATTGAACAGGCCCACGCCCAGCAACCCCACCGCCAGCAGGTAGGGCCAGCGATCGCTGATGCGTGACCACGGCCGCAGCGCGCGCCAGGTGAAGGGCAGCAGGATCAGCACGGTCAGCGTCCAGCGCAGCCAGTTCAAGGTCAGCGGCGGCACCTGGCCCACCAACAAGCGCCCGAGCACCGCGTTGCCGGCCCACAGCAGCGGTGGCGTGGTCATCAACAGGGCCAGCCGGGGCGACAAGTTCATCTCAAGCCGCGGCCGTGGTGGGCCGCAGCGCGCCGCAGTTCCAGCATTGCTCGAAAGGGCCGTCCACCGTTTCGCCACAGCCGTGGCACAGCCAGTGCACCCAGGGCAGGTGGCTCAAGTCGTGCAGCAGCAGGCGGGCGCGTTCCAGCACGCTGTCGTCCAGCACCCAGACCTCGGGCAGCGCCTGGTCGGGTGGAATCTCGCCGGCCAGGCTGCTGGTGTAGGCGCGCTGCACCACGGCGTCCACACCAGCCTGGCACAACAGGTCGGCCCACAGCGTGGCCAGGGCAACGTTGGGGGCATGGGTCAGGCGCTTCATGGACCGCCCGATCGTGCCACGGCACCGGGCGTGTCGAACCTGGGCCTTCAGAACGGCACGTAGCGCGGCAGCCAGGGGCGTTCTGTGGCCTCGTCGAAGGGCGAGACGGTGGCGTCGCGCATGCGGTAGGCCGCATGCATGTGCGGCGTGCGCTGCAACTGCACTTCCAGCCGGGCCTGCACCCACAGCGGGTAGGCGGCCTGCGTCACGGTCAAGGGCTGACGCGGATCGACCACGATGGCCTGGTTGGCCGGTGGCGGCGGCGTGTGCACACAGGCGCCCTGGTAGGGCACCAATAGAAAGCTGGTGATGCTGTCGCCTGACTGGTCCAGCGGCAGGACGAAGCCGGCGATGCGCACCCATCGCCCATGCAAGGACTTCAGTGGCGGTGCGTCTCGGCCGAGCTCGATCAGCTTGTCGAGCATGGCACGGGCCCGCGGGTCGGTGTCCTCCAGTTCGCGCTGCGTGCCGAAAGGGGCGTGTGCAAAGTAGGTGGCCGGGCTCCATCCGGGCGGCATCAGTTGCCGCCACTTGATGGATTCCGCAGGCGTGGCCCGCACCACCGCAGGGCCGGCCGCCAGGGCCAGCAGGCAGGCCCGGCGCCAGCGGTCGACGGGGCGCCCGCCCGGGCGGGGATCAACGAGGGAGTCGTTCAGGATGTGCATGGGTCGTTCAGCATGCCGGTGTCGGCGCGTTCTTGACGCGTGGTGATGCGCTTGAATCACCGGGTAGTTTCTCGGCTGCCGGCCGTGCGCGCCGCGGTGCGCTAGCCTTGCGCTTTGACCTGACCGGAGTACTCCATGCCACGCGCCATCCAGATCACCGCCTTTGGCGGCCCCGAACAGATGCAGATCGTCGACCGCGAGGTCGGTGACCCCGGGCCGGGCGAGATCCGCATCCGCCACCACGCTTGCGGGCTGAACTACATCGACGTCTACCAGCGCACCGGCCTGTACGCCTACCCGCTGCCGCTGACGCTGGGCATGGAAGGTGCGGGCATCGTCGAGGCTGTCGGTGAAGGGGTCAGCCACCTGCGTGTGGGCGACCGTGCGGCCTATGCCAGCAGCCCGCCGGGCAGCTACAGCGAAGTGCGGGTGATGCCGGCCAAGACGGTGGTGCGCCTGCCTGACGACATCGCCTTCGACACGGCTGCCGGCATGATGCTCAAGGGCCTGACCGCGCAGTACCTGCTGAAGAAGACGCTGCCCGTGGAAGGCCTGCAGGCCGGCGACTTCGTGTTGTTCCATGCCGCCGCGGGCGGCGTGGGCTTGATTGCCTGCCAATGGGCGCGTGCACTGGGCCTGCAGTTGATAGGCACGGCCGGCAGCGCCGCCAAGTGCGCGCTGGCGCTGGAGCACGGCGCGGCGCATGCCATCGACTACAGCCATGAAGATTTCGTGGCCCGCGTGAAGGACATCACCGGCGGCAAGGGCGTGAAGGTGGTGTACGACTCGATCGGCAAGGACACCTTCGAGCGCAGCCTGGACTGCCTGCGACCGTTCGGCCTGATGGCCAGCTTCGGCAATGCATCGGGCCCGGTGGCACCGATCGCGCCGGGCATGCTCGGGCCCAAGGGTTCGCTGTACCTGACGCGCCAGACGCTGTTCACCCTCATCGCCACGCGCGAGGGCACGCAGGCCATGGCCGACGACCTGTTTGCCATGGTGCAAAGCGGCGCGGTGAAGATCCGTATCGACCAGCGTTACGACCTGGCCGATGTGGCGCAGGCCCACCGCGACCTGGAAGCGCGCAAGACCACCGGGTCCACGGTGTTGAAGCCCTGAAAGACAAAGCGGCCGCAAGTGCGGCCGCTGGGGTCAAGCAGTGAGTTCGTGGGCAGCGCGCCGGCAAGGCTGCCGGCCTGCGATCACGGGCCGAACTTGTAGTCGGTCTTGGCCTTGGTGCGCAGTTCTTCTTGGTACTTCTGAAGCTTGCCTTGTTCGATGCGCTGCTTCAGCTGCGCCTTGACGTCGTCGAAGGTCGGGAAGCTGGCTTCGCGCGTGTCTTCCAGGCGGATGATGTGCCAGCCGAACTGGCTCTTCACCGGCGTGTCGGTCATCTCGCCCTTCTTCAGCTTGGTCAGCGCGCCGCCGAATTCGGGCACGTAGGAATCGGGCTTGGCGAAGTCCAGGTCGCCACCGTTGGCGCCCGAGCCGCTGTCCTTGGAGCTGGCTTTGGCCAGGTCTTCGAACTTCTCGCCGGCCTTGATCTTTTTGATCAGTGCCACGGCTTCTTCTTCCTTGTCGACCAGGATGTGGCGGGCGCGGTACTCGGTGCCGGTGGCCTGGGCCTTGAACTTGTCGTACTCAGCCTGCGCTTCGGCGTCGCTGACCGCGTTCTTCTTGCGGTAGTCCTCGAACAGCTCGCGGATCAGGATGCTCTGGCGCGCCAGCTCCATCTGGCTGCGGAAATCGGCGCTGGCGGCGATGCCGCGCTTTTCGGCCTCCTGCACGAAGATCTCGCGCAGCACGACCTGTTCGCGCGCTTGCTGCTGGATCTCGGGGCCCACCTTCTGGCCGCTGCGCTCGGCTTGCTGGATCAGCACGTCGACGCGTGTCTTCGGGACAGGCTTGCCGTTGACGGTGGCAACGTTCTGGGCCGTGGCGGCCAGCGGGATCGACAAGACCAGGGCCATTGCCATGGAGAGACCCGCGCGTGCGGCAGTTGACTTGAGCATCATGGAGAGCGGACTTTCGTCGGTGGGGGGATGGGGAGGCCAGACCAGCCGGCCGGGCTGCTGCCGACAGGGCAGCGACGCTTGGAGCGCCGGACGCTGCCGAGGTTCAGACTTCCTCGGGAGCGCGCGCAACGATGGCCAGGGCATGCACGCCCTGGTCTGCAAGCGAACCCAAAGAATCATACACAAGGCGGTGCCGCGCCACGCGCGACAGCCCACTGAAGCGCGCGCTGGTCAGGCGCACGGTGTAGTGCCGGCCCTCGCGGGCGCCAGCGTGGCCGGCGTGCAGGTGGCTGTCGTCGTCGACTTCGATGGCGCTGGGTGCCAGCGCCGCGCGCAGCACGCGTTCGATGTCTGCGGCGTTCATGCCCGGGCCCTCATTCGGCGGCCTTGAAATCGATGGCCGCCGAGTTGATGCAAAAGCGTTCACCCGTGGGTTGGGGGCCGTCTTCGAAGACATGGCCCAGGTGCGTGCCGCAGTTGCGGCAGCGCACTTCCACCCGCACCATGCCGAGGGTGGCGTCGGTCACGCGCTCGACAACGTCGCTGTTGATGGCTTCCCAGTAGCTGGGCCAGCCGCAGCCGGCGTCGAATTTGGTGCTTGATTCGAACAGCGGCGTGCCGCAGCCCACGCACAGGTACTGGCCGGCGTCGGTGTGGTCCCAGTACTTGCCGGTGAAGGGCCGCTCGGTGGCGGCTTGGCGCGCCACCTGGTATTGCTGCGGGTCGAGCTCGGCGCGCCATTCGGCGTCGCTCTTGCGAACGGGGTAGCGCGGGTCATCGTGGCCGTGTGCGTGGTCGTGTGGTTTCATGAGGAGCAGGAGATTTCAAGTGTTTGCGCCCAGGCGGGCGGAAAGCCGGCGTCGGCTGCGGTGCCGGATTCTTCGTCGAAGGGCTGCTGCAAAACTTTCAGCAGCCGCTGCACTTCAGCAAAGTCGCCTTCGCGGGCGCGTTCGATGGCGGTTTCGGCCAGGTGGTTGCGCAGCACGAACTTGGGGTTGACGCGGTTCATCCGCGGGGCGCGTTCGGCGTCCACACTGTCTTCGGCTTGCAGCCGCGCTGCGTAGCGTGCAGCCCAGGCGTCGAAAGCTTCGCGGTCGATGAAGCAGTCGCGTACCGCCTCATTCATGGCATTCGGTTGTGACGAGAAGCCGGCCAGGCGGCGCCAAGTGATGGTGAAGTCTGCATGGTCGGACGCCATGCGGCGCAGCAGGTCGTCGGCCAGGGCCTGGTCTTCGTCGCGCTCGGTCTGCAAGCCCAGCTTGGCACGCAGCCCGCCCAGCATGGCCTGGGCATAGTCGGTCTTGTAGGGCTCCAGGGCGGCCAGCGCCTGGTCGCTGTCGCCTATCAAGGGCATCAGGGCCTGGGCCAGGGCGTGCAGGTTCCAAAACGCCACGTTGGGCTGGCGCGCATAGGCGTAGCGCCCGGCGTGGTCGGAGTGGTTGCAGACATGGCCCGGGTCGAAGGCGTCGAGAAATCCGAACGGGCCGTAGTCGATGGTCAGACCCAGCATCGACATGTTGTCGGTGTTCATCACGCCGTGGCAAAAGCCGATCGCCTGCCACTGCGCCAGCAGGGTGGCGGTGCGCCGTGCCACCGCCTCCAGCAGGGCTACCACGGGCCGGGCCGCATCCGTCAGCTCGGGGAAGTGCAGGGTGATCGTCGAGTCGACCAGGCGATTGAGCATGACCGGGTCGGGTTCGGTGTGGGCGAAATGCTCGAAGTGTCCGAAGCGCAGAAAGCTGGGCGCCAGGCGGGTCACCACGGCGGCGGTCTCCACGGTTTCTCGCCGCACGGGCAGTGGCGAGCCCACCAGCGCCAGCGCGCGCGTGGTCGGCACGCCCAGCGCGTGCATGGCCTCGGAGCACAAGAATTCGCGGATGGACGATCGCAGCACGGCGCGGCCGTCGCCCATGCGCGAGAAAGGCGTCAGGCCGCTGCCCTTGAGCTGCACCTCCTGCCGGCCCAAGGGCGTGTGTGCTTCACCCAGCAGCAGCGCCCGGCCGTCGCCGAGCTGGCCCGCCCACACGCCGAACTGGTGGCCCGAGTACACGGTGGCCAGCAGCCCGCCCGGCGGCGCCTGGTTGCCCGCCAGCACGGGCAGGGCGGCGTCGCTGTGCAGCCAGTCCGTCCAGCCCAGGTCCGCCGCCAGGGTGTCGCTGCGGGTCACCCAGTGCGGGGCAGGCAGTGGCTGTGCCGCCTGTGGGCGAGCGAAGGCCGCGCCCAGGGACAGCACGTGGCCGCCGCTGCGCCAGGCGGGCGCGCTGGCCAAGGGCGAGTCGAAGACGGCGTTCATGCGCTGCATTGTCGCCGGTGCGAATGGAGCCCTTGGGGGAAGTCCCTGAGCCCCGGAGGCATGCCTTTCCGCTACCTTCGGTGGGCTTGGTTCAAGCCATACTTGGAGACAAACTTGAAGACTGCCCGCCTGACAATTCGACTTTCCGCCATGGCTTGCGCCGTGTTGTTCACGGTCGCCGCCGGCGCACAAGCACCGGCGCCTGCTAAACCGGCGCCTGCCAAACCCGCTCCGGCGGCGGCCAAGGCAGCGCCACCAGCGGCGGCGCCGGCGCCGGCGGCTGCGGCCAGCCTGGGCCAGACTGTCAAGGTGGCCTTCATCGACCCCCTGTCGGGCGCATTCGCCAGCGTCGGCCAGAACGGGCTGAAGAGCTGGCAGTTCAGCGCCGAGCAAGCCAGCAAGAAAAACGCCGCTGGCGTCAAGTTCGAGATCGTGCCCTTTGACAACAAGGCTTCGCCGCAGGAAAGCCTGACGGTACTGAAGGCCGCCATCGACCAGGGCGTGCGCTATGTGGTGCAGGGCCAGGGTTCGGGTGCTGCGGCGGCCATCTCTGACGCCGTCACCAAGCACAACGAGCGCAACCCCGGGCAGGAGGTGGTGTTCATCAACTACGCCGCGGTCGACCCCGACCTGACCAACAGCAAGTGCTCGTATTGGCACTTCCGCATGGACGCCGACACCTCCATGAAGATGGAAGCGCTGACCAGCTTCATGAAGGACCAGGCCGATGTGAAGAACGTCTTCCTGATCAACCAGAACTACGCCCACGGCCAGCAGGTGTCGCGCTACTTCAAGGACACCATCGCGCGCAAGCGGCCCGACGTGAAGATCGTCGGCGACGACCTGCACCCGCTGGGCCAGGTCAAGGACTTCGCGCCCTACATTGCCAAGATGAAGGCCGCGGGTGCCGATTCCATCGTCACCGGCAACTGGGGCCCGGACCTGTCGCTGCTGATCAAGGCCGCCAAGGACGCCGGCCTGACTGCCAACTTCTACACCTACTACGCCGTGACCGCCGGCGTGCCCACGGCCATGGCCGCAGGCGTGGGCGGCAAGGTGCGGGTGGTGGGCATCGGTCACACCGGCTTGCCGGGCGTGAAGGCCTGGCAGGACGAGTACAAGAAAAAGTTCGGCGACGACTGGTACACCTACCAAACCTACAACACCTTCGCCATGCTGTCAGCCGGCATGGCCCAGGCCAAGAGCACGAATGC